>JAAZPS010000104.1 GCA_012797095.1 Bacillota bacterium
GGTGTCGGGCAGAGGCGGGATCTGCAGGGCAATCTGGGGCCGGAACGGTTGACCGATCCGGGGTGGTTATCGATGGGGAAAAAGCAGTTCCCACAGTTTTTTAAAACCCGATTTCCCGGTGCCGGTTCCACTGGGCGCCCGGTTCTTTTGGTGGAACTGCTCGATCAGGGCAAGCTGTTCTCGTTCGCGCGCTTCCAGGCGGGCGATTGTTTTTTCTTTTTCCTGAAGCGTGTTCTCCAGCCGGCGGAATCTCAGGTTGTGCTCCTGCTGAGCACTTTGAAAGCGTTTTCTTTCCGCTTCCCGGGTTTGGCGGCCCTGCTCTATCTTCTTCTTCAGATTGTCGATAATCTGTGCCAGGTCCTGCTGCATCTTCTGCAGCTCCGTTTCTTTGCCCTTCAGGCTTTCCCGAAGCAGGCGCATCTGCTGATCGCTTTGCCGGGAAAAAAGAAGCATCTCCCGACGCTTTGAGCGGACCTCCGCCTCAAGCTGCTCTTTATCGGTGGAAAGCTCTTCGATTCGTCCGATGATCCTTCCCGAGTAGCGGTGCAGCTTGGAAAAATCACCCTCCAGATCGTCATAATCGACCGCCGGCAGCAGGGCGGTCTGAAGATTGCCTTCCTCCGGCTTGCTGCTTTCCACGGCCAGCCAGTAGTTTAACGGTGCTCCTTCCAGGCTGAAGGAGCTGCAGCGGAGCAGCTGCGTTTTTTCGTACCGCTGCTCGGCGATCCGGTCCCACTGATCGCCTGAAAAGCGATAGCGATACTGGGTGCTGTCTATCAACCAGGCGGCGATCAGCTCTCCGGAATGGTAGGAAAAGAAGGGGAAAGGCGGCTCCGCCATCGCCGGGGAGATCGCCGTCTCCGGGGTCCAGCCCCTTGATTTCCAGCCCGGTCCGCCCCTGAAGCGATAATGGATATAGTATTCCTCGCCGATGGCGGTGCTCCAGAGCAGGTGCAGGTTCCGATCCCTGTCGGTGGCCAGGGAGGGGAACGCTGTGCCGGGAGAGGTGGAGATAGGATCGGCCTTGCTCCAGATAGCTTTCTCGGTATCGAACTGCCGGTAATATAACCCGGCCTGACCGGCACTGTTGATCCGGTAGAGCAGGTGGAGACAATCGCGGTCGTCGATGGCCAGAGCGCTGTGATTATCCCGGCCGCCCGGGCCAAAGTCGACCACCTGCGGCTCTTCCCAGGTGCAGCCGGTGTAACGGTGATGCAGCAGCCACCAGCGTTTCGCCGTGTTGTCGACGGCCAGATAGATCAGGTGCAGATCACCCTGCCGGCCGGCTGCCATCAGAAAGCGAAGGCACTGCTTGTTTTTTTCGCGGTAGAAGGGGGCGGGGGTCTCCTTCATGCCCCTCCCCGGGTCCTTCAGATGGTAAAAATCCCCCTGGGCATTGAGCACCAGGTGAGGAAGGTGGTCTTTGTCCAGAACAGCAGCAAATTCATTCTGGGAAACAGGCAAGGTGCGGGGCTCCTGCCAGACGGAGCCGGTCCCCTCCCGCAGCAGCAGCCGGCCTCCCTCACCAGGGCTGAACAGATATTGTTTGCCGGCTGAAAGCAGCAGGGAGGGCACCCCCGAGAAGAAACCATCCTGAAGATAGAAGGACATCAACTTCACCCCCGTGGCTATTACTCAATCTATATGCCCCGGAGGGACAAACAAGAAGTATTGCCCTGGAAGAAACGTGTCAGCCGGTGAATATTTCTCCGACCCTGCTGCCCGATCAGGCTCACCTTCCCGGAGCAAAGGCATACTATGTCATTGAGCAGATTCCACAGATGGTGCCTGGTGCTCATCTATCAAGATGTAAAGGAGGGTTGTATGATGGGATGCAGTAAAGATGGTGGTCGTCCCGGCTTGCAGCAGAGAAGATCCGGAACACGCTACAGCTTTCCGGTTCCCCCCGAATTCAAACCGATGCAGATAGAGGAAACTCCGGGATACGAGGTTGTTTGCATTAAAGCGGAAAAGATCTATGAACGCTGCAAAAGTGTCGAAACCAACGAGGAGTTTACCGACCTTTGCGGGATCGCCGTGGGCGAGATCGAAGATGTTTGGTGTGTTGATGCCGAGCTGGTGATCGATTCAAAGCACCATTTCAAATGTGAAAAGATAGCGAATACAAACCGGGCGAAAATCTCGTTCTGGTTTCGTTTCCGTTTTGCCTATATCGATCAGGCAGGGCAAAAGTTTTTTACCAGCAAACCGATCTACTTTGAAAAGATGGTGATCTTGAGCGATCAGATCCTCGACAAGAGGCTTTATCTCCAGTGCGAGGTGTTCCTCGATTGCTTCGAGTGTTTTGTTTCCGGCCCGCAGCAAGTGACCTGCTGTATCGGCCAGTTGATCGTGGTCAAACTGATCGCCACGGTTGAGCTGATGATCCCTGCTTTCGGTTTCTGTTGCGAACCTGACGATTGCTGTGAGGTAGAGGCGGGCTGCCCCGAATTCCTGCCTTGCTGGCCGCCCTTTCCACCGCAGCCGGGACCCAGCGAGGAGCCGCAAAATGGGAACGGGAACAACAATAATAACGGCGGCGGGAACAATAATGGGGGCAACGGTTAGAAGTGTAATTCAAGGTCAAGCAGAACTGTTTTTACCGGTGCGCAGCACCGGTTTTTTTGGAAGCGGTCCGGACAAGCCCGGGGGCGTATGATATAATTAGCCGGACTACAGACAAGGGAGAGATGGGGGATTGAGTTCTGAAGTAATCGTCAAGATCGGCATGCTCGGGATGGGCACGGTAGGCGGCGGCGCGGCGGCGATCATCGAGCGCAGCGGAGAGCTGCTCGCCGGCAAGACCGGGATCAAGCTGGCACTCGAGCGGGTGCTGGTGCGTGATCCCGCACGAAGCAGGGCGGTTGAGCTGCCTTCGCAAACCTATACCACCGCTCCCGATGCGGTGATCAATGATCCTTCTATCGACATCGTGGTTGAGCTTATGGGAGGGATCGAGCCGGCGCGCACCCTGATCAGCGCAGCGCTGCAGGCAAACAAAGCTGTCGTTACTGCCAACAAGGATCTGCTGGCCCGGCACGGCCGGGAGCTGCAGCAGTTGGCTCACCGCTGCGGTCAGAATATTTACTATGAAGCCAGCGTCGGCGGCGGCATTCCCTTGATCCGCCCCCTGAAGCACTGCCTGGTGGCCAACCGGATCGAACGGATGATCGGCATAATCAACGGTACGACCAACTATATCCTCACCCGGATGGCCCTCGAGCGGATGGATTTTCAGGAGGCGCTGGACAAAGCCCGTGAACTCGGTTTTGCCGAGGCCGATCCCTCCAGCGATCTTGAGGGGAGAGATGCGGCTTACAAGCTGACCATCCTAGCCGGGATCGCTTTCAATTGCTCCCTCGGCCCCGATGATTTTTCCGTTCAGGGGATCAGCGGTGTGACCGGAGCCGATATTCACTATGCCAGCGAACTAGGCTACACGATCAAACTGCTTGCAGTGGCGGAGCAGAAGCCGGCCGGTCTGGCCCTGGGGGTTCACCCGGCACTGGTGCCGCTGACCCATCCGCTGGCCACGGTTCATGACGAATTCAACGCCATCTTCATAAACGGCGATCTCATCGGCGAGGCCATGTTCTACGGGCGCGGAGCCGGTGCTCTGCCCACGGCCAGTGCGGTGGTGGCCGATATCATCGATGCGGCGCGCTCGCTGCGCAACGGAGCCAGCGAGAGACCGCCCTCCGATACCCCCTCGAAAATAAAACTGCTGCCGCCCTCTGCCCTCTCCTCGCGCTTTTACGTGCGCCTGCTGGCCCGGGACCGCCCCGGTGTTTTCGGTGCCCTGGCCTCTGCGTTTGGCGGGGAAGGGGTCAGCCTCGATATGATCATCCAGAAACGCAGAACAAACGGCACTGCCGAGATCGTTCTGGTGACCCACGATGTTAACGAAGAACGATTCAATCGCTCTCTTGAAAGGGTCGCCCGGCTGCCGGCGATCGGGCCGGAGCGCGGCGTCTTTCGCGTTCTTGGATGATCGGGTGATCACATTTTCTCACCAAGGGCGAGAGTACTCGCCTGGATAGAGAGGGTGCTGCAAAAGGATGGAGATCAAGGTCAGCGTGCCGGCGACGAGCGCCAACCTGGGCCCCGGGTTCGACAGCATTGGCCTGGCGCTGCAGATATACAACGAACTGACCCTGTCGGTCGCAGCGGGGCCGCACCCTGCGGTCGAGATCACGGGTGAGGGAGCGGGCTTGCTGCCCGAAGACGGAAGTCATCTGTCGCTGAGGGCTGCCGACGCCCTTTTCGAGGCCGCCGGGCTGCCCCCCCCGATCTGGAGACTGCGCCAGCACAACCGTATTCCCCCCGCCTCCGGGCTCGGCTCGAGCGCCGCTGCCATTGTCGGGGGGCTGTTTGCCGCCAACGCTTTTTTGCCCGAACCGTTCAGCCGGGAGCAGCTGCTGGAGCTGGCCATTGCGCTGGAGGGGCATCCGGACAATGTCGCCCCGGCGCTCTGCGGGGGGATGGTTATCTGCGGCCGCGATCATGAGCGCTGGCGCACCCTTCACGCCCTTCCTGCTCCGGGGCTGCGCCTTCTGCTGGCGCTGCCCGAGTCCACATTTTCAACTGCCGGGGCCAGGCGGGTGCTGCCGGAGCAGGTGCCGCGGAGCGATGCCGTCTTCAATCTCGGGCGCGCCGCCGCCCTGACCGCCGCTCTTATTACCGGGGATGAAGCGCCCCTGAGCTGGGCTTGCGAAGACCGGCTCCATCAGCCTTACCGCCTGCCGCTGATTCGCGGAGCTGGGGCGGCCCTGGAGGCAGCCCGGCGCGCCGGAGCAGGCGGCGCGGCGCTCAGCGGTGCCGGTCCCTCGATCATCGCTCTGTGGTTCGAGCGCGGGGCCTCCGACCCCCGGACAGAAAGTGTTGCCGCCGCCCTGCGGGACGCTTTTTCCGGCGCCGGGAATCCCTGCCGCATCATCTCCACAACCATCGATCGGACTGGTGCCACCCGGCTGGACTGATCATCCCGGCACGGCAGCAGCATGCTGCGAACCGGTCCCTGCATGGTAAATATTTGCTGCAGGAGTCCGGCGGCACCTGTGGAATAGAGTAGGCAATACCCGAAAGTGCAGCCGGTGCGGCAGATCTTCTTGCGGCTGAATGTCAGAGGGGAGTGTTGGTATGGGTTCACTCTTTCACCAACGGCCGACCAGGGCGGAGATCGATCTCGGTGCGATCGAGCATAACCTGGGCGAGCTGCGCCGCCTGCTCGATCCGGATGTGCGGATTATGGCGGTGGTCAAGGCCGACGGTTACGGCCACGGCGCCGTGGAGGTGGCTCGGGTTGCTCTCGAGGCGGGGGCCTCCTGGCTGGGCGTCGCTTTTATCGATGAGGGAGCGGCCCTGCGCCGGCAAGGGATCACCGCTCCGATCCTGCTGCTCGGCCATACCGATCCTACCGATACCCCGCTGCTGCTCGAGTACCGCCTCAGGCCGACCATCTGCGATCTCAAGACAGCACGGCTTTTCAACGAAAAATTTTTATCCCTGGAACGATCCTGGCCGGTACACCTGAAGATCGATACGGGGATGGGGCGGATCGGGGTCGCTGCGGCGGAATCAGGTGAGCTGATCATGGCGCTTTCCCACCTTCCGGGGCTGGAGCTTGAAGGGATCTTTACCCACTTCTCCTCGGCTGATGACGAGGAGGGAGCCGCGTTCACCGCGGGCCAGCTGCGTCTTTTTGAAAACGCCGCTGCCAGCGCCCGGGAAAGGGGCGTCACCGTTCCCCTTTATCATGCCGCCAACAGTGCTGCCGCCCTGCTCTACCCGCAATCGCATTACAATCTGGTTCGGATCGGGATCGCTCTGTACGGGTATTATCCCTCGCCGTGGGTGCAGCAGCGGACTGCAGCCAGATTGCAGCCGGCGATGTCGTTGAAAAGTAAAATTGTCTTTCTGAAAGAAGTGCCTCCCCGGACTCCTCTCAGCTACGGTCGGACCTACCATACCGCAGACAGTTCCACCATTGCTACGGTGCCGGTCGGCTACGGCGACGGTTATCACCGCGGTCTTTCCAACTGCGGCCGGGTGCTGGTGCGCGGTCAGCGGGCTCCGGTGGTCGGGCGCATCTGCATGGATCAGACGATGATCGATGTCAGCCGGATCGAAGGGGCGGCCCCTGGTGACGAGGTCATTCTTTACGGCGGCCGGGGTCCGGAGCGGATTGCAGTTGAAGAGGTGGCCGGACTTCTGGGAACAATAAACTACGAGCTGCTCTGCAGCATCGGTAAAAGGGTTCCCCGCAGCTATATCAGGCCCGGACAGCGGGCAGAGCAGACGGACGATTAAGATTTTGACAGCGGCTTCTTTTTTCGAGGCGGGCTGCATAACAATTAACCATAATCGTACAATAGCCCATATGCAGGGATCGCGGCCCCGTTGTTAATACTATTCTAAGGAGGCGGTCGGCAGCATGGCCAAGACGAAAAGGATCATGATCAGCCTGCCCCAGAAGCTTCTGACTGAAGTGGATGGAATTGTCGCCCTGGAAAACAGGACCCGCAGTGAATTCATCCGTGAAGCGATGAAACTGTACCTCTGGGAACGAAAAAAAAGACAGATCCGCGAACGGATGCAAAAGGGGTACCTTGAGATGGCCAGGATCAATCTGACTATCTCCCGGGAAGCAATTTACGCAGAAAATGAAGCCGGCGCTATTCTGGAAAAACTGGTCAGCGGAGAGTGATGCCGGTGGAGGTAAGGCGCGGCTTTGTTTTTTATGCAGACTTGAGCCCCGTGGTCGGCTCCGAGCAGGGCGGGGTGCGGCCGGTGCTGGTTGTGCAGAACAATGTCGGCAACCGTTACAGCCCCACCGTTATTGTTGCAGCGATCACTTCCCAGATCAACAAAGCAAAGCTGCCCACACACGTGGAGCTCGCTGCCCGCGAATATAATTTTGACCGTGATTCAGTGGTCCTGCTCGAGCAGATCCGCACCATCGATAAAAAAAGATTGCAGAACAAGCTCACCGAGCTGGACGAACAGGTCATGCAGCAGGTCGATGATTCGCTGAGGATAAGCCTGGGACTGATTGAATTTTAGATCCTTTCAAGCAATGATCCATCCCGCAACCGTTCTCCCCGCTGCCAAGAACTCTGCAGGCGGCCTTCAGCCGGGCAATTCTTATCTCAGATAGAAGGAGCACCTGCTGATGGCTGATCTCACTCTCCGCAAACCGCTTGTTGGAATTACGGTCAATCGAGATTATCTCCGGGGGCGGTTCTGGCTGCCCCCGTCTTACTGTGCCCGGATAGAGGAGGCCGGGGCGCTGCCCCTGCTGCTTCCCCCCCTGCAGTCTGCTGCTGCTGCTCCCCTGCTCGATTCCCTGAGCGCCCTGTTGCTGAGCGGCGGTGGCGATATCGCTTCATTCTATTATGGAGAGGAGCCCGACCCGGCCCTGAATCAGGTTGATCCGGAGCGAGACGACTGGGAGATAGCGCTGGTCCGGGCGGCGCTGTCAAGGGGCCTGCCGATCCTGGGGATCTGCCGGGGGATGCAGCTGTTGAACGTTGCTCTCGGCGGAACCCTGCTCAATATTTCCGGCGGTCCGGGCCGGCTGCAGCACTACCAGAGATCGCCTCGTCGCTACCCTTTGCATACCGTGGAGATCTTGCCCCGGACCCGCCTGGCATCGATTCTGGGAGAAGGCCGGCTGGCGGTGAACAGCTTTCATCATCAGGCCCCCGCGGTTGTCGCCCCTCTTTTGAGAAAGGCGGCGCTGTCCCCGGACGGTGTGGTTGAAGCCTTGGAAAGCCCGGCGCACCATTTTCTTATCGGGGTGCAGTGGCACCCGGAAAGCCTGCAGCAGCCCTCGGCGAGGCTTCTTTTCAGCGCTCTCGTCGGCGCCGCTGTGAAGAGAGGGGAGCTCTTGACGGCACCATCCGCCGGGGTTGAACTATCCGGGCCGCTGTAATATATTGTCTAGAAAGCGCAGCTTTCGGGGAGGTCGGGGCGGCTTGGGGCCGCCGGCGATGAGCACCGGATACGGCCAATCGGGAGAACGGGAACCATTCCGGGGGAGGGCGGCAGGTGATGAAAAAACTTGATAGGGCGGTGATCAAAGCGCTGGCCGGCGGCAGGGATACGAGCCTGCCGCGGGAAAGGCTGCGCCTCGGTTATATCGCAGGCTGGGTCAGCATCACCGGCAATGCGGTGTTGGCTCTGCTTAAATTGATCATCGGTCTGACCTCCGGCAGCGCCTCCATGACGGCCAATGCTGTTCATACCGCTTCCGATATCGTCACTTCGGCGGTGGTGATCATCGGTTTCAAGATATCGAGCAAGGGGCCGGATCAAAAACATCCGCATGGACACGGACGCGTGGAATACCTGGTAGGGTTGGTGGTGGCGGTGGCTCTGATCGGGGTCGGCGGCGGCATTGTCTGGGATGCCTGCAGGCGCCTGGCCGGCGGGACCACCATGCAGCCCAGCCTGGCGGCGATCATCGTTGCGCTGGGCTCTGTCCTGATCAAGGAATTGATGTACCGCTTTGCCGGAAACCTGGGCCGTCTGATCGAATCGGAGGCCTTGATCGCGGATGCCTGGCACCACCGCAGCGATGCCTTCACCTCACTTCTGGTCCTGGTGGCGGTGGGCGGCAGCTATTCCGGGATCGGCTGGATCGACCCCGTCGGCGCCTTTGTCGTCGCCGGATTTATTGTCCATACCGGTATTGAGATCGCTCGCCAGGCCTGCGATAAGCTCATCGGGACCACCCCTTCGGCCGATCTGCTCGGCTCCATTGAGAAAGAGACCCTCGCCGTCGAGGGGGTTCTCGACGTGCACGATCTTGAGGTGCACGATTACGGAGTCCACAAATCGGTGACACTGCATATCAAGGTGTCCGGCGGCGCCTCTTTTACCCGGGCACATCAGATCACCCACCTGGTTCAGGAAAGGCTCGAAGAAAAATTCAACTGCCGGGTGATCGTCCACCCCGATCCCGAATGAGCCCCGGGGTCAGGCTTGAATAATTTACTTGCAGAAAGTAGGGACAGTTTTTCAAAGCTGTCTATATTTGCTGTTATTAATCTGAAAGCGGAAGATATCGCTCCATACAGCTCAACAAAACAGGCCTGTTCCCTGGAAAACCACCGGGAGTAATAACTCAAGTTTGACCAGGCGGTCCGATTGATTATTGCCCGTCATTTCCCACCAATTCAACAATTCAAGCCTGACCCCACAGAATTCATGGCCCTTTAAAGATCAAGCGGCTTCATGTATAATTTAGAAGAATATTTCTCTAACAGAGCGATCTGTGCCCCCCGGTTACGGTGGCGGGGAAGAACAGGAGGCGTTGATCAATGACGGTCAAACAGGAAATTACGGAAAATGAACTGGACGAGCTTTGTGAGCTGGCCTGCCTCCATCTGGATGCTGCAGAGAAGAAGGCGATCGCCCGCCAGCTGAATACGGTTATCGCGCTGCTGGGCCAGATCCGGGAGGTGGATACCACCGGGATCGGGCCCGCCGTCCACCCGGTCGTGCTGCCGGTTCGCTTCCGGGAAGATCAGGTGGAGCCTTCCCTTCCCCGGGAGCAGGTCTTCAGCAATACGGTCCACCGCAGCGACTCCTACTTTCGCGTTCCCCGGATCGCCGGGGAGGAGTCCGGCGAGATTTAGCGCACGTACAAGCGGACCAACTACGAAAGGAGCGGTCTGATGAAAATTTTCGAGATGTCTGCGCTGGAGCTGAGCCGGCTGCTGCAGAAAAAGGAAATCAGTGCAGTCGAGGTAACCCAAAATTTTGTCGAGCGCACTGCGGCGGTCGAGCCGCAGGTGCAGGCTTATATCACCCGCACCCCGGAAGCGGCCCTGGCCGCAGCGAGGGCGGTGGACGAAAAACGGGAACGGGGCGAGCCCCTTTCCCCCCTGGCGGGGATTCCCCTGGCGGTCAAGGATAATATCTGCACCGGTGGGCTGCGGACCACCTGCGGATCCCGCTTTCTCGAGGAGTATATCCCTCCGGTAGATGCCGCTGTGGTGAAAAAAGCCAGGGATGCAGGGATGCCCCTTCTGGGCAAGACCAATCTTGATGAATTCGGGATGGGCTCTTCCACGGAAAACTCGGCGTTCTTCCCGACACACAACCCCTGGGATCTGCAGCGGGTTCCCGGCGGCTCCAGCGGCGGCTCCGCTGCAGCCGTCGCCGCCGGGATGGCGCCGCTGGCCCTGGGCACCGATACCGGCGGCTCGGTGCGTCAGCCGGCAGCTTTTTGCGGCCTGGTCGGTCTGCGGCCCACGTACGGACGGATCTCCCGGGCCGGGCTGGTTCCCCTGGCTTCATCGATGGATCAGGCCGGTCCGCTGGCGTTTACGGCAGCCGATTGCGCGCTGCTGCTGGGCCTGCTCGCCGGGGAGGATCGGGACGACCCGACCAGCTCTGCCGAACCTGTGGACGACTATCCTGCGACCCTGCCGGAAGGGGTCAAGGGGCTGCGGGTGGGTCTGCTGACAGAAAATGTGCCGCAGGATTTTGATCGGGAGATCATCGCTGCGGTGCAGCGGGCTGCTGCGGTGCTTGCTGAAAACGGGGCGGTGGTGGAAGATGCGGCCCTCCCCCGGATCCGCTCCAGCCTGGAAGTCTACCACCTGCTCTGCGCTGCCGAGAGCTCTTCCAGCCTGGGCCGTTTCGACGGACTCAGGTACGGCTGCAGCGAGCCGGGAGAAAATGTGAACGAGATGTACAGCCGGGCGCGGGGGGAAGGTTTCGGTCCCGAGGTAAAACGGCGCCTCCTTCTGGGTACCTCCATTTTACGCGAGAACCGCTATGAACCCTTTTACCGGCAGGCTCTGCGCGTGCGTGCCCTGATCCGTCGCGATTTTGAAGAGGCTTTGGCCCGCTTTGATCTGCTATTGGGGGCAGTGGCCCCGACAACTGCCTACCCTCTAGGCGAGAAGAAAGATGATCCTGTGGCCATGTACCATGCCGATATCTGCATCCTGCCCGGGCCCCTGGCCGGCGTTCCCGCTCTCTCCCTGCCCTGCGGGCTCAGTGCGGCCGGGCTGCCCATCGGGGTGCAGCTGACGGCGGCGCCCTTTCAGGAAGCGATCCTTTTCCGGGCGGCGCATCTTTTGGAGCAGGAACAGGGGCCGGCGCCGCTGCGGCCGCCTGCACTGTAGAAGGAGGTTTGCCCATGAACTACGAAGCTGTTATCGGCCTGGAGATACATGTAGAGCTGCAGACCCGCTCCAAGATATTCTGTGGCTGCAGCACCGCTTTTGGAGACGAGCCCAACACAAACTGCTGTCCGGGATGCCTCGGATTACCCGGTTCCCTGCCGGTATTGAATCGGCGCGCCGTGGAGTTCGCCGTTATGGCGGCGCTGGCCCTGAACTGCCGGGTGCAGGAGAGAAGCATCTTTGCCCGGAAAAATTATTTTTATCCCGATCTGCCGAAGGCTTACCAGATCTCGCAGGACGACTTTCCCCTGGCCTGGGGGGGCTACCTGGAGGTCGACTTTCCCGAAGGGAGCCGCCGGATCAACCTGCTGCGGGCTCATCTTGAAGAAGAGGCCGGCAAGCTGATCCACGCGGGAGACTCGATCATCAGCGCCGCCTACTCCCTGGTTGATTACAACCGGGCCGGGGTGCCCCTGCTGGAGATCGTCACCGAGCCGGAGATCCGCTCGGGCCGGGAGGCCCGGCTTTTCCTGGAGGAGCTGCGAACCCTGCTGCGTTATACCGGCGTCTCCGATGTGAAGATGGAGGAGGGTTCATTGCGCTGCGACGCCAATATCTCCCTTCGACCGGTTGGCTCTTCAAAGCTGGGCGTCCGCACGGAGGTAAAGAACCTGAACTCTTTCCGGGCAGTGGAGCAGGCCCTCAATTACGAGGCCGAGCGGCAGGCCCGGATCCTGGACGAAGGCGGCGAGATCATTCAATGCACCTGCCACTGGGATGATAGCCGCAAGGCGACCGCAGTGATGCGGCTGAAAGAGGGGGCGGCGGATTACCGCTACTTCCCCGATCCGGATCTGCCGCCGCTTACGCTGGAGCGATCTGCCATCGAAGCGCTGAGGGATAAACTGCCGGAGCTGCCCCGGGAGAAGCGGCAGCGCCTTCAGGAGCGTTACGGACTGAATGCCGAAGAGGCGGCGATCATCGCCGCTACCCGCGAGATGGCCGCTTTTTTTGAGCAGGCCGCTGAAGACTACAGCGACCACCGCAATCTGGTCAACTGGGTGCAGGGAGATCTGATCTACCAGCTTCGCGAATCCGGAAAGGAGATCACTCAGCTCTCCCCGGTGCTGTTGATCGAGCTACTCGAGCTGCTCGATGGCGGCGAGATCAATCGTCCCGTGGCCAAGGAGCTTCTCGAGGAGATGGTCAAGAGCGGCGCCGCGCCGCGCAAACTGGTTCAGCAGCGGGGTCTGGGGAAGATAGCGGATCGGGGAGAGCTGGCTCCGCTGGTGGAGCAGGTCATCGCCGAGAATCCCGCTGCCGCTGAAAACTACCGCAGCGGGAAAAAGAAAGCGCTCGCTTTTCTGGTCGGCAAGGTGATGGCCCTGACCAGGGGCCGGGCCGATCCGCAGGAGCTGAACCGCCTCTTCCAGGAGATCCTGAAAAAGTGACAGGGTGAGTTCCAAAAAGGGATGGTCCTTGTTGTCCCACAATAGCGGGCCACGGGCTCCTTCGCTTCGCCGTCAGCCCGGGATAACAGGTGGGAGATCATCCCCGGGATTGCAGCGCCCGATCCAGCCGATGAGGCCAAGGGGAGGGCGCTTCTTGTTGCCCCGCCCTGACGGAGTGCGAGATCCTTCGCTGCGCTCAGGATGACAGAAAAGCGCTCAGGATGGTAGAAAAGTACCAGGGGCGATAGAAAAATGCTCAGGGTAGGAAAATACCAGGGGCGATAGAAAAATGCTCAGGGTAGGAAAATACCAGGGGCGATAGAAAAATGCTCAGGGTAGGAAAATACCAGGGCGATAGAAAAATGCCCGGGATAAGAGATCGGTTACCCGGGATGACGGCAAAATGCTCGAGTCAGGAAAGCGGTTACCGGGATAACAGAAATAGTGCTCGGAATAGCAGCAAGGTGTTTGGGATTGAGAAAGTGATTGCCCGGGCAGAAAAGTGCCCAGGATGACGAAAAAATGCTCGAAGCAAGAAAGCGGTTACCGGGATGGCAGAAAGAGGGCGCAACCTCCTGTCATCCTGAGGGCGCAGCCCGAAGGAACTCTGTTTGTTCGCCCGGGAAGATCTGAAAAAACGGTGGGTGAAACAAGGGTATATCCCCCAACACTTAGCGAAGATTCTTCGTGCTGAACAGGAAAATAGCCGGTCAAAATAGAAATAACAGTCATCGGGCGGTGCATGAAAAACTGCGGAGGCATGAAGATGAACCGGTTCAAGTCGAGCACGATCCCTTTCTTTTATCTGATGGCGCTCTGTTTATTTGCCCTGGCGCTTCCCGGAAGCGGAACCGGGGTCGAATCTGCTTCAGCTGCTTTCTCCGGGGAAAACTTCACCTTTCTGGGCGATCTTTTTCCCGATCCGCTGCCGGCGGAGGAGCCGCCCACCGCAGTGGAGACAGCGGAGCCCGCAGTGGAGGTTGCAGCGGAGGAAAAGAAAGCAAAGGTGCACCCTGTTAAAAAGTTACCAACCACGCTGCCTGCTGTTTCGAAGCTGCCCACGGTCTATCCGCTGCCTGGTTCGACAATTTACACCTATGATAGTCTAACCGCCGAGCTGCA
>JAAZPS010000105.1 GCA_012797095.1 Bacillota bacterium
CCGCCGGAGATCCTTCGGGCGCTGCCCTCAGGATGACCGGAGGGGGCTCACAGGGGGGTGCCACCCCCAGGGTGGCAGGGGGCGTGCTGCGCCCTCACAGCCCTTACGATGAGCAGGTGGGGCTGACAGGAGGGGTGGCTGCGTCCTGGGGGCAGCAGAGCAGGGGGTGGGGGAGTGCGCCTTCAGGACAACGGGAAGGCGGCTTGGCGGGCATTGCGGGGGTATATTTTGGGGGAATAAAGGATAATTGACAGCAAGAAATGGTTAAGATAAGCTATAGCGGGGTGGAAGGGATGTCCATTAATTTTGAGCTGATCAAGCGCTGTTCCCGGACCGGAGCGCGGCGGGGTAAGCTGCTCACCGGTCACGGCGCTGTCGATACCCCCGCTTTTATGCCCGTGGGGACACAGGGAACGGTCAAGGGGATCACTACGGGAGAACTGGCTGAACTCGATACCGCGATGATTCTGGCCAATAGCTACCATCTTTACCTGCGGCCGGGAGTCGAGGTGATCGCCCGCGCCGGCGGATTGCACCGGCTGATGAACTGGTCCGGCGGTATCCTCACCGACAGCGGCGGTTTCCAGATCTTCAGCCTGGGCGGCCTGCGCAAAGTTGAGGAAGGCGGGGTTGTCTTCACCTCGCATATTGACGGCTCGACGCATTACCTTACTCCGGAGCGGGTGATCCGGATACAGAACCTGCTCGGTTCGGATATCGCCATGGTCCTGGATCATTTTTTGCCCTACCGATCACCGCACGATGAGGTCAAACGGGCGGTAGAGCGCACCGGTCACTGGGCGCAGCGTTCCCTTTCGAGCCACTTGCGCCGGGATCAGGCGCTATTCGGGATTGTTCAGGGGGGTGTTTACCAGGACTTAAGGAATCTATCTGCCGAGGGGCTGGTCGAGCTTGATTTTCCCGGCTATGCGGTAGGCGGGTTAAGCGTGGGTGAACCCAAGGAGCTGATGTACGAGATACTCGGGGGTACCGTCCCGCTGCTGCCGTCGGAGAAACCGCGCTATCTGATGGGCGTGGGCTCGCCGGACGCGCTGCTTGAAGGCAGCCGTCTGGGGATCGACCTGTTCGACTGCGTCCTGCCGACCCGGATAGCGCGCAACGGCAGGGTGATGACCAGCCGGGGCTATCTGAACGTTCGCAACGCCGTTTACGCTACCGACATGGGCCCGCTGGACGAGGAATGCGGCTGTCCGGTCTGCCGTCAGTACACCCGGGCGTATCTCCGCCACCTGTTCAATGCCCGTGAGATACTGGGGTTGCGCTTGACTACATACCACAACCTTTATTACCTTTCCCGGTTGATGCATGAGATTCGCGAAGCGATTCGCGAAGACAGGTTTGCGCAGTACTACAGCCTCATGAAACCAAAACTAACACAATTTTACGGAGGTGCAGAAGAGTGCAGGAATTAATTGCAAAGTTGGGCCCGTACACGGGCATACTGTGGATGGTCGTCATCTTCGCCATATTTTATTTTATCCTGATCCGTCCGCAGCAGCAGCAGCAGAAAAAAAGGCGAGAGATGCTTTCGGCGCTGCAAAAAGGAGACCGCGTTGTCTCGATCGGTGGGATCTACGGCGTGATCAGGGAGCTGCGGGATGATACGGTGACCCTGCGCGTGGCCGACAACGTCAATATCAAGTTCACCCGCGGGGGCATTGAACGGGTCCTCGACGACGGCGAAGAAGGGTCATAATTCCGTCCTCCGGTTCATATGCTCTTTGCAGGGGGCGAAGAGCGATGAATCAGCGGCCGGCGAACAACAATCAGCTTTTCCACCAGATGCGCGGCAGCACCTGGCTGATCCTGGGCAAGGGGATCCTGCTGGCTTTGCTTTTTTCGATGGTGCTGCTGCTGGTGATAGCACTGCTGCTTTACCTGACGGCGCTGCCCGAAAGGACGGCTCCGTATCTTGTTTATGCCGTCGGTATTGCAGCGGTGCTCTGGGGCTCGGCATACGCTGCACGCAATATTGGCGTGCGCGGCTGGCTGAACGGCGGGGTGGTCGGCTTGCTCTACGTTCTGCTGATGCTTGGTGTGGGGCTGATCGTGGTTGAGGATATGTCCATTGGCTGGGGCCTGGCGGTGAAGGTATTCCTGGGGTTTATCTTCGGTGCCGCCGGGGGGATGTGGGGGATAAACTACTAGCTGTCCCGGCGGGTGGTAGATACGAACGGGAAAACGCCCTTTTCTGAAGCGGTGCTTCAGGAAGGGGTGTCTTTTTTTGCCGGGATTTCCGGAGAGGGTCGTCAGTTTCATGTTATAATTGACAAAGGTATGGAAACGTGAGGGCAAGCGGCGCAGCGAGCCGCTGGGGATCTTTTTAAAGAAGGAGCTGGTTGACAATCGATCTGATCACCATGGGCTGGGAAAAAAAGATGCGCGAAGAGGGCCCGCTGGCCCTGCGGATGCGCCCGCGAGATCTGAGCGAATTTGCCGGTCAGGAGAGCATTCTCGGCGAAGGCCGGCCGCTGCGCCGCCTCGTTGCTGCGGATAAGGTTCCCTCGATGATCTTTTGCGGGCCGCCCGGCACCGGCAAAACCACTCTCGCCCTGATCATCGCCTCGAGCACCCGGGCTTTTTTTGTGCAGTTGAATGCGGTCACCGCCGGGGTGAAGGATATCCGCGAGGTGGTCGGCGCCGCCCGCGACCGCTGGTCGCTGGAGAGCAGGCGGACAATCCTGTTTATCGACGAGATCCATCGGTTCAACAAGGCGCAGCAGGATACCCTGCTGGCAGCGGTGGAGCAGGGTACGGTCATCTTTATCGGGGCGACCACGGAAAACCCCTTCTTCTATCTGAACGGGCCGTTGCTTTCGCGGACCCGCCTTTTTATTTTTGAACCCCTTCCGCCGGGTGAAATACTGACTCTGCTGCAACGGGCCCTGGACGATGAAGAAAGGGGCCTGGGGAAACTGGAGCTGGAGACGGCTCCGGAGGCGCTGCAATATATTGCCGAACGGGCCAACGGCGACGTCAGGGCCGCGCTCAACGCCCTCGAGCTCTCCGTGGCCATCGCTGAACGAAACGGCGGCAGCCTTTCCATCACCGTGGAGACGGCGGAGGAGGCGCTGCAGTCGCGGGGCTATTCATATGATCGAATGGGGGACGAGCATTATGATATCGCCTCGGCGCTGATCAAATCGATCCGCGGTTCCGATCCCGACGCCGCGATCTACTGGATCGCCCGCATGATCAAGGGCGGCGAGGATCCCCTGTTTATCGCCCGGCGCCTGGTGATCTGTGCCGCCGAAGATATCGGCAACGCCGATCCGCAGGCGCTGCAGGTGGCGGTGGCCGCCTCCCAGGCAGTGCAGCTGATCGGTCTTCCCGAAGGGCGCATTGCCCTGGCCCAGGCGGCGGTCTACCTGGCCGCCGCACCCAAGAGCAACGCCTCGTACAGGGCGATCGAGGAGGCCCTCGCAGCGGTCGATGAGAGCGACAGCTACCGGGTCCCCCCCCACCTGCGGGGGACCGGCTACCGCGGTGCTGCCCGCCTGGGCCATGGAAAGGGCTATCTCTATCCCCATGACCATCCGGGTCACTTTGTGGAGCAGCGCTACCTGCCGCCGGAGCTGGCCGGGAAAAATTTCTACCGCCCCGGAGAGGAAGGCTTTGAACGGCAGATCCGGGAGCGGCTGGAGCGGCTCCGGCAAAGCGGGGAGAGGGCTGCGGCTGAAGAAGAGCCCCGCCCGATCAGTTCCGGAGCAGATCCGGGGAGAGCGCCGGAAAAGGGGGCAGAATAGACTGTAGTGAGCAAATATCGCTACCGGACTCTTCGCCGGGAGGTCCGGGCAATCTTTACCATCAAAGGCTCCCGCTTTATCGGCAGCGCCGCCCCGGCAGCCGGTGAGGAGGCGGTGCGTACCTTTATCGAGCGTGTTCGGAATGAATTTCCCGATGCCACGCACCATGCCTATGCCTACCGGGTTCGCGAGGGGAGGGGCCTTGTGGAGCGGGCTCACGATGCCCGGGAGCCGGCCGGAACAGCAGGGCTGCCGATGCTGCAGCTGCTGCAGGGGCGGCAGCTTACCGATCTGGTGGTGGTGGGAACGCGCTATTTTGGCGGAACCAAGCTCGGTGTCGGGGGGCTGACCAGGGCCTACCGCCGGTGCGCCCGCGACTCCATCGAACAGGGCGAACTGGTTGTCCGGGAGAGGCTCTGTTACTGCCGCCTGACCGTCTCCTACGAGGAGATCGGGGCGCTGCTCCGGCAGCTGGAATCGCTGCAGGGCCGGATCATCGGTACCGACTACGCTGCCGTGGTAACGGTAACCGTGGCGTTGCCCTACCGGGCGGTGGAGACAGCGAGGAAGCGACTTGACGAGATCTCCCGGGGGAGCGGCCGGTGGGAGCTGCTGGAGGCGCCCCCGGGTTCCTAGGGACCGGTCGCCATGGGGGTGGGGGTGTTTATCGATCAATCGTGAAAAAGTGCTGGTCGCCCTGAGCGGCGGGGTGGACAGCGCCGTTGCTGCAGCCATCCTTGTTGAAGCGGGCTACGGGGTGACGGGGATCACTTTCCAGCTGTGGGCAGAAGAGGGCTCCGGGGGAGCACCCTGCTCCCTGTCACCCCTCGGGGCTGAGCGGGCCGCCCGCATTGCCGAAATTCTGGCCGTACCCCACGAAGTGATCGATCTGCGGCGGGAATTCGCCGCCTCCGTGATCGACTACTTCACCGCTGAATACAGCCGCGGACGCACGCCCAATCCCTGCGTGATCTGCAACCGCAAGATCAAATTCGGTGCCCTGCTGCGGGAAGCCGTCAGGCGGTCGATCCCCCGGATCGCCACGGGACACTATGTCCAGGTGGAGTACTGTCCGGAGAAGGAGCGCTATCTGCTGAAAAAGGGGCTCGACCGGGCCAAGGATCAGTCCTACATGCTCTACAATCTCACCCAGGAGCAGCTGGCGCGCTGCCTCTTCCCCCTGGGCTGCCTGACCAAGAAAGAGGTTTACGACCGCGCAGCGGTGCTCGGCCCGGCAGCGGTGGAGCAGAAAGAGAGCCAGGAGATCTGCTTCATTCCCGACGGCGATTACCGGAGCTTTTTGAAACAGCACGGCACCGCCGCAGTGCCGGGGCCCATTGTCGATCGCAGCGGTCGGGTTCTCGGCCGGCACAGCGGCATCCCCTTCTACACGGTGGGACAGCGGCGCGGCCTCGGGGTGAGCGCACCGCAGCCGCTCTACGTCCTCGAGATCAGGCCCGCCGACAACAGCATCGTTGTCGGCGAGCGCAGCGAGCTCTACCGCAGCACCGCCGTGCTGGAGGCGATCAATCTTATCGCCTGGCCGGCACTGGAGCGGGAAGAGAGGGTGACGGTGAAGGTGCGTTACGGTGCACCCGCGGTCCCGGCGTGCCTGCTCCCGCTGCCGCAGGAGCGGACCGCGCGCCTTGTTTTCGACAGGCCCCAGCCGGCAGTGGCCCCGGGGCAAGCGGCGGTATTCTATCGGGGCGAGATCCTCCTGGGAGGAGGACTGATCACTGCGGTGCATGATCTGGGGCAGATGGGGAATAATAGCTGATCGGATGATTTAAAAAACTAAAGTGGAAGAAGTGTCCATGATGCGGTGCCCACTGTGCCGCTCGGAGGATACCGGTAAAGTAGGTAACAACCTGTACTATTGCTGGCATTGCCTGATGGAATTCAAAACCGGCCCGCAGCAGTCACGGTGTATGTTCTATATTGAAGCTGACGGCTCTCTAATTCCGGTCCCCCTGAAGCAGAACAAAACCGAGGAAACTGTTTAAATAAAACGCTTGCCCGTATTTTTTCTACCCGGCTGCAGAATAGATATAGTCAGGAAGAGATCATACCGGAAAGGGTTTTATTTATTTTTGCCGTTCGGCGGGTTGCTTTTTGGGCCCCTTCCGGATCCCGCAAGCGCGCTCTGACCGCGCTTTAGGAGAGGTTGCCGGTGAGAAAAAAATTTGGGGCGCTGCCGCCGTGGCAGCAGGGGCTGCTGCTTGCCGGCGGGATCCTCCTTGTTCTGGCAGTGATCTGGGCCGTTCAGGTCAGGCAGGCGCTCTTCTCCGCGCTGGCTCCCTTTCTGGCGGCGCTGATCACCGCCTATCTGCTGGCACCCCTGGTCAACTACCTGGAAAGGGGCCGTCTTTCCCGCCCCCTCGCCATCGCCGTGCTCTACCTGATCTTCGCCCTGATTCTCTTCATCTTCTGCGTCCGGGTGGCGCCGCTCTTCCTGGACGACCTTGAAGAGCTGGCCCGGCAGCTGCCGGCCTACGCCGCCGATCTGCAGGGTTTCCTGCACCGCATGGAGGCTGGCTACCACCGCTTCAATCTCCCCCCCGGGGCCCGGGAAATTGTCGAAAACAATATCGATATGCTCAGCACCGCCCTTGTTTCCCGCCTGGAGCATCTCTACAATTTCCTGCTCTCTTTGCTGAACGGGGTGATCATCTTTTTGCTGGTACCGCTCCTGACCTACTATTTCTTGCGGGACGAGGGCGCCTTCAAAAAAGCGCTGCTCTATCTCTTTCCCCCACAGCACCGCCGCCGGGTCATCGCTGCTGCAGCGGAGATCAATATCGCCCTGGGGGCGTTTGTCCGGGGCAGCCTCCTGGTCAGCCTGGCCGTGGCCCTGCTCACCTATGGCGGTCTTTTCTTTCTGGGGGTAAAATTCCCCCTTGTCCTGGCCATCTTCATCGGGGTGACCAACCTGATCCCCTATATCGGGCCGATCATCGGCGCCCTGCCGGCCTGGTTGGTCGCCTTTCTCGATAGCCCGCTGCTCTCCCTGAAGGTCGCCCTGCTGATCCTGGTCATCCAGCAGGTGGAGAGCCAGCTGATCGCGCCGGTGATCCTCGGGCGCAGCGCCCGGCTCCATCCCCTGATGATCATCCTGGCCCTGCTCCTCGGGGGCAGGCTCTTCGGTTTCATCGGCCTGCTGCTGGCAGTTCCGGCGGCGCTGGTCCTGCGGATCCTGGGAAAACAGCTGCTCCTCTTCTGGCGCGGCGGCTAAAGGTGTTTTGCAGTCCGGCGGAGCCTTTATCGGTAAAAAAAGGCGGGCTGCTGCTGTTAAATATTGCGAATAACCCCGTTTTTAGGCTTTTATTGACATGTCTGGGGGTGAAAGATATAATTGCCTTGAACTCTTGAGGGGGTAACCGATATAAAGATGCACAGCCGTGATATTCGCGCTACTTTTCTGGACTTTTTTACGGGCAAGGGGCATCTGGTGATGCCCAGTTTTCCACTGATTCCGCAGAACGACCCCTCGCTCCTGCTCATCGGGGCGGGGATGGCACCGCTGAAACCGTACTTTACCGGAGAGAGAAAGCCGCCGCATAGCCGCATCGCCACCTGCCAGAAATGCGTGCGCACACCCGATATCGAGCAGGTCGGCCATACCGGGCGCCATGCCACCTTTTTCGAGATGCTGGGTAACTTCTCCTTCGGCGATTATTTCAAGGAAGAGGCTATCGCCTGGTCCTGGGAGCTGGTGCACCAGATCTTCCGCCTGCCGCAGGAGAGGCTCTGGATCAGCGTCTACGAGGATGACGACGAGGCCTATCAGATCTGGCGGGAGCAAATCGGGATCCCGGCGGAGCGGATCGTGCGCCTGGGCAAGGATGATAATTTCTGGGAGATCGGCACCGGGCCCTGCGGCCCCTGCTCGGAGATCTACTACGACCTCGGCTCCGGACTGGGCTGCCGCGAGGACTGTCTTCCGGGATGCGACTGCGATCGCTACCTGGAGATCTGGAACCTGGTCTTTACCCAGTTCAACCGCGAACCCGGCGGCGAGCTGACCCCGCTGAAGCAGAAAAATATCGACACCGGGGCCGGGCTGGAGCGGCTGGCCACGGCGCTGCAAGGGGTGGACTCGTTCTACGAGACAGACCTTTTCCGACCCCTCTGCGAACATTTTGCCGGTCTCGCCGGGGGGGCCGCCCCGGAGGGCCGGGACAAGATCGCTTTGCGCATCGTGGCCGAACATGCCCGGGGAGTCGCCTTCATGGTCGCCGACGGGGTCTTCCCGTCCAACGAGGGACGGGGCTACGTACTTCGCCGCCTGATCCGGCGGGCGGCCCGTTTCGGGCGGCTCCTGGGGCTGAAGGACAACTTCCTTGCAGGAGCAGTGCCGCTGCTCGTGGAGATGCTGGGGGGGACCTATCCCGAGCTGAAGGAGCGCAGCGAGCTCATCACCGGGGTCGTGGAAACCGAGGAGAGCCGTTTTCAGGAGACGCTTGCCGGGGGGCTCGAGATCCTGGAGCAGCATATTCAAACACTGTCCGAAAAAGGGGAGCGGGTTTTTCCCGGAGCGCTCGCCTTCAAGCTCTACGATACCTACGGTTTTCCCCTGGACCTTACCGCAGAGATTCTCGGGGAGCAGGGGATGACCGTGGACCGGGAGACCTTTGAAAGCCGTCTGGGCGAGCAGCGGCAGCGGGCCCGGGCGGCCCGCCCCACCGCCGGAGCCGCTGCGAACGGTGAAACCTATGCCCCGGCCGGCAACCTGGAGACTGTCTTTACCGGTTATGATCGCCTGGAGGACCAGGGGAAGATCAGGCTGCTGCTCGTCGACGGGGAGCCCCGGGAGCAAGCCGCAGAGGGCGATACCGTGGAGCTGTTTCTGGACCGCACCCCCTTCTACGCCGAAGCCGGGGGGCAGCTTGGCGACAGCGGGATCATCGCCGCACCGGGGGGACAGGCATTGATCAGCAGAACCTTCTTCACGCCGGCAGGGCAGATCGTTCACCGGGGCACCGTCGAGAGCGGCATTCTCGAGCAGGATACTGCTGTTACCGCCCGGGTGGAAGGACTCCGCCGCCGCGGCGTCTGCCGCAGCCATACGGCGACCCACCTGCTTCATCAGGCTCTGAAGGATCTTCTGGGCGGCCATATCAGCCAGGCCGGCTCTTTGGTCAGTCCGGACCGGCTCCGCTTTGATTTCACCCATTTCAAGGCCCTTTCTGCCGAAGAGCGAAACCTTCTTGAAGAGGCGGTCAACCGGAAGATCCTCGAGAACCTGCCGGTAACCGTCGAGAAGATGACCCTGGCCCGGGCGCAGCAAGCGGGGGCGGTGGCCCTGTTTGACGAGAAATATGAAGAGGATGCGGTCAGGGTGATCAGCCTGGGCTCCTACAGCAAGGAGCTCTGCGGGGGGACGCATGTGCAGGCGACGGGGGAGATCGGGCTGATCACGGTGCTCCAGGAGGAGGGGATCGGCTCGGGGATGCGCCGGATCGAGGCGCTGACCGGTCTGGAGGCGCACCGCCGCAGAGCAGCGGAAAGGGCGCAGCTGCAGGAGCTGGCCCTGCTGGTGAAGGCGGCCCCGGAGCAGCTCCGGGACAAGGTCGAGGAGCTGCTGGCGGAGAACCGGAACCTGGACCGGACCGTCCGGAAGCTGAAAGACCGACTCCACAGCTATACGGTCAAAGAGCTTCTCGCCGCCGCGGAGCAGGTTGAGGGGGCCGCCCTGCTCACCGCCTCCGTGAAGGCGGCAGATTTTGACGAGCTCCGCCGGTTGAGCGATCAGCTCAAGGGCAGCCTGCCTTCGGCAGTGCTGGTGCTGGGAGCGGTTCATCAGGGGAAGGTTCTGCTGGTGGCAGCGGTCAGCGAGGATCTGATCGAGCGCGGCCTGAGAGCGGATCGGCTCATCAAGGAGGCTGCCAAAAAGGTCGGCGGCGGCGGCGGCGGCCGGCCCGCCATGGCCCAGGCCGGCGGCAAGGATCCGGGGGCCCTGCCCGGGGCACTGCAGTCGGTCAGGGAGACGGTTCTCCGACAGCTTGCTGCCGGCGGCCGAAAGTGAAACATTATAGAAATAAAAGTAGGGGGAGAAAAGATGGATCAACCGCAGGATAAGACAGTTATGTTCCGGGTTGATGCGGAAGAGAGCGAAAACAAGGCTCAAAAGATCCTGCTGGCGGTTTACGGGGCCTTGAAGGAGAAAGGGTATAATCCATTAAATCAATTGGTAGGCTACCTCCTGTCGGGCGACCCGGCCTATATCACCAATCATATGAACGCGCGCAGCCTGATCCGGCAGGTCGAGCGTGACGAGCTGCTCGAAGAGCTGGTTCGGAGCTACCTGGAGCGGGCCGATGAAAAGAAATAATTGATCTCGAAGCAAAAATTGCGTATTCTTGGACTGGACCTGGGACAGAAGCGGATCGGGGCGGCCCTCTCCGATCCTTTGGGGATCACGGCACAGGGGCTGACCGTGATCGACTACCGCAGTAGGGCGGAGGCCCTCGAACGGATCGCCCGGATCTGCCGGGAACACGGCGTTACCCGGATCGTTGTCGGGCTGCCGCTGCACCTGAACGGCGGCCGGGGTGAGGCTGCCGCCGGAGTCGAGAGATTTGCCGCCGCTATCGGCGAGCATACCGGACTCCCGGTGGAGTTTGTCGACGAACGGCTGACCACCCGCGCAGCCGAGAGGACCCTCATTGGAGCCTCCGTGAAGCGGAAAGACCGTAAAAAGGTTCGCGACATGCTCGCAGCAGTGCTGATTCTGGAAACATTTCTGGACCGCAGTTCGCTTGACCGCGGTGGGACCGAGCCGCCGTAACATCAAAAAGGAGCGTGTACTCGCTGATGGAGGATAATATTGCTAGTAGAAACAGCCTGGTGACCCTGACAGACGATTACGGGAACGAGCATGATTTTGCGATCATCGATCTGTTCGAAGTCGATGAAATACGCTATGCGATCATGCTGCCGGTTTTCGAGAGCGAGGAAGAGGGAGAAGAGCCCGAAGTGGACTTTGAAGAAGACGCCTATATCTTTCGTGTTGAAACCGATGAACAGGTCGGCGAAGAGCTCTTTTTTGAGGTCGAGGATGAGAAGGAATGGGAAAAGGTGGCCGTGGCCTGGGAAAGCCGGCTGAAGACCATGGACGAGGAAGAGACTGACGAGGACGACTACTTTTAACCGCGGTTGATCGAACAAGAGTTTACGGGGGGGGGTGCTGTCGTGACAACAAAACGGTGGCTTGTACTTACCGGAGCGATCCTCATTTTCCTGATCCTCTGCCTCGGCGGGGCTGCCGCGGGAATCGATTATCTGCTCCGTCCCGTCGATACGGCGGCCGCAGGCGAAACCCTCAGTATCGAGATCGAGCCGGGAGCAGCGGCTGCCCAGATCGCCGCCGACCTCGCCGAAAAGGGATTGATTCACAACGCACTGCTCTTTCAGCTCTATGCCCGCCGCCACGGGCTGGATCAAAAATTCATGGCCGGGACGTACGAGCTGAAACCGTCGATGAGCCTGGCGGAGATCGCCGCCAAGATCGCCTCCGGAGAGGTGGAGCATGAAACCTCCTGGTTTACCGTCCCCGAGGGCTATACCATCGAGCAGATCGCCGGACGCCTGGCTGCGGCCGGGGTGGTCGACCGGCAGCTTTTCCTGGAGCAGGCGGCGCACCCACCGGCGAAGCTGTTGAATCAATTTTCATTTCTGAAGGAAGCGGCCAAAACGCCGCAGCTGAAGTATCTCCTCGAGGGTTACCTTTTTCCGGACACCTACGAACTGGCCGCCGGGATCTCCGAGGAAGAGATCATCACCCTGATGCTCCGCCGCTTCGCTGCCATTTTCAATGAAACCCGGCAGCAGCGCTGTGCCGAGCTGGGCTTAACCCTGCATGAAGTGCTCACCCTGGCCTCCATCGTTGAGGGTGAAACCAGGGTGGAGCACGAACGGGAGCGGATTGCCGGGGTCTTTCACAATCGCCTGGAGAGAAACTGGCTTCTGGGATCATGCGCCACGGTTCAGTATATCATCCCGGAGCGGAAAGAAAACCTGACCATCGCCGACACCCAGACCCCCTCACCCTACAACACCTACCTCCATCCGGGGCTGCCGCCTGGGCCGGTCGGCGCGCCGGGAGAGGCTTCCATCCAGGCGTCACTCTACCCCGAAACAACCGACTATCTCTTCTTTGTCTCCAAAGGTGACGGCACCGGCGAGCATTATTTCAGCCGGACCAATGCGGAGCATGAAAGCTACAAAAAAATAGTTGGTTCAAAATAAAAATATTTTGAAAACAAGCAGGAGAATTGATCCCGCCGTCGAATAAGTAAATCAGCAAGTAAAATATGGTTACCTGACCGACAAGGGCAAACCTGCCGAAAGGCAGGGACGCAAAGCCACGAGTCTAACGTTTAATCATAAACTATGACTGCCGGGCTACCGAAACAGGTAAATTTTATATTCAACCCTTGTTGGTCCCTCTAAAAAAGGAGGGACTTTCTTATGGCCGCAAGACAGATTCTCCAGTCAATCTTTCTTCTAGCCGCGGTATTCTTCCTCTCCATCTTACCTTCAACGGAACAGGCCCGGACACTGCCGCAAGCGGTAGACGGGCAGCCTCCTGCAGAGAGCGCTCCGCTGCCGCAGCAACCAGCCCTTGCGGCCGCTCCCGACCAGGCCGATGATCCGGGAGAAAATTCACTGCCTGAACCGGCTCCGGAAGCAAAAGGTGAAACAGCCCTTGCTGAAAAGGAACCGGCAGCGCTGGAGGCGGATAGCCGGCCGGCTGCCGCGAAGAAGGGGGCTTCGGAAACGGCCAAGAAGGACGTTCCACCGGCGGCAAAAGCCCCTGCCCTGAAAACGGACAGCTCGCCGGCCCCGGCCCCGGCGCCCAAAGCGCTCGCCTACCGCTGGGGTTCGCCCCACCAGATCACCTTCAGGACCGAGGTGAGGCTGACCAACAGCGGCAGCGAGACGGCAGAGCATCTTTGGGTCGACCTGCCTTTGCTCGAGAACAGATCACCCTACCAGACCAACAGTGCACCAAAAACCAATTATGCCATTGATTCAAGCAAAGGCAGGATGGCCTCTTTCTACCTGGACACCCTGGCCCCGGGGGAGACGAAAAAGGTCACCGTCGATTACCGGGTGACCCTGCGGCCCGTCTCGCTGGTCTCGACAAACGAGGTTGTCGAAAAGGCCCGCCAGGCGTACCAGCAGCACGCCGGCAGCGGCAACTGCCGCACCCTGGCCGACAGATTCGTCGGACGCTGCCGCGAGCTCGGGGTCACCGCCAGGGTGGTCAACGGCTTCACCCGGATCCAGCGCGCCACCCTGGCAACGGGAGCGCTGAAAGGCTGCCGGCACAGCTGGGCGGAATTCTATCTCGACGAGCTCGGCTGGGTGCCCGTGGATCTGACCTTCGGTTACTTTGCCGATTTACCCTACGCCTCGCATCTGGTCGAATGTTATGACGACCAGGCGGTGCATATCAACTTCCTGGGGGGAAAGGTGGAAGCTGTCTGGGATAACCAGATCCTACCTTGAAAGAGAGCAGATGTATAAAAAAGCCCCCCGGTGGCACGCTTAACCGGGGGGCTTTCACGTGAGCCTGCAGGGCTGCAAACGTAGAGAACTGTGGTTGCTGGTGATCCTGAGCTGCTGCTTTATCCTTCTGGAGGGGAGGCTGCTCTACCTGCAGGTATGGCGGAGCGCCGCGCTCACCCGCGGGGCGGTAGAGCAGCGTTTTCAATCTGTCGCCCTCTCCGACGGCCGCGGCGATATCCGTGATCGCCACGGCCTCTCCCTCCTCGACAGCAGGGACAGCCTCAGCCTGCTGGTATTCCCAACCCTGTACCGCGGCCGGGAAAGCGAGATCATCGGCGCCCTTTCCTCGCTGTCCGGGATCGAGCAGATCACTGCACCGCCTTATGGGAGCCGCCCCTTCTGGATCGGAAGGGGGCTGAGCGAAAGGGAGGCGGAGCTGGCTTCATCCTTTCCGGGGCTGCTCGCCGCTGATCGCAGCGTGCGCTACGGTCCGGGACTGCTGGCTGCGCACCTGATCGGCTATATCAAGGAGAGTGAGGGAACCGGTGCCGGGGGACTCGAGCGCTCCCTGGACAAAACCCTTTCCCCGGGGCGGCAGAAAGCGATCGGCGCGGTTGTTGACGGGCATTTGCGGCTCATTCCCGGGCTGGGGTACCGCGAAAGAAAGGCCGCCTCAACGGCAAAAAATGTGCTGCTGACCCTGGATCGAGAACTGCAGAGTGCAATTGAAGGGATCATGGAGCGGCGGATTCGCAGCGGAGCGGTGGTTGTGCTCGACCCCTCCAGCGGCGAAATCCTGGCCCTGGCCAGCCGCCCCGGATTTCATCCCTCCGCCCTGGCCGCCTACCTGAACAGCAGCAGTGAAGCGCTGCTCAATCACGCCCTCTGTGCCTATCAACCAGGCTCACTCTTCAAAACCGTTGTCGCCGCGGCCGCCCTGGAGGAGGGGTTGACCGGCCTGTTTCAGACCTTTCACTGTCCCGGGGGGATCACCGTTGATGGCCTCTACTTCCCCTGCTCCAACCTGCACCGCAAGGAAGAGATCTCCTTTGTCGAAGCCTTCGCCTACTCCTGCAACAGCGTCTTTATCGAGCTGGCCCTGAAGCTTGCTCCCGGCAAACTGACCGAATACGCCCACCGGTTCGGCCTGGGTGAAAGCAGCGGCCTGCCGCTCTGGGAGCAGGGCGGCTCTATCCCTTTGCCCGACGAGCTGACCGTACCCCGAGCCCGGGCCAACACCGCTCTCGGTCAGGGCAAGGTCATGGTCACACCGCTCCAGGCCGCCGCAGCCATGGCCGCGCTGGCCAACGGGGGAAGCCGGGTTTATCCCCGCCTGCTCCTGGCATTGACCGATGGGCAGGAACAGGAAACGGCCCGATTCCGGGAACGGCGGGGCGAGCGCATTCTCCGCCCGGAGACGGTGAACAAGCTCAAATATCTGATGCATGAGGTGATCGCCCAGGGAACGGCCCGGGCGTCCGCTACCACAACACTGCCGGCGGCAGCGAAAACAGGCACTGCCGAGAGCGGCCGCTTCGTTAACGGCAAAGAGAAGCTTAACTACTGGATCGCCGGCTTCTATCCCCTCGAAGGGGCCCGGGCAGCAGTCGCAGTCTTCGCCGACGACCTCCGGGAAGGCACCGTCCAGCAAGTCTTCGGCGAGATCATCTCCTACCTCGAAGCCCACCCCTGACCGCAGCTTTACCGTCCTCTCGAGCCCTCTATCGACCTGAGCCACCATCTTGTCATCCTGCGTCACCCTTCTGCGATCCTGAGCTACTTTCCTGTCATCCTGAGCGCAGCGAAGGATCTCGTTTTGGGACAGGAGGGACGGGACAGGAGGGACGTACCTTGTTGTCCCATTTCTTAACGGGACAGGAGGGACGTACCTTGTTGTCCCATTACTTATTTCTGGGAATATGCAGCTGCTTTTGTTGCCTCATTGTTTACGGATGCTTCCGGGTAACGCGGAGATCCTTCGGGCTCCGCCCTCAGGATGACACTGGGGGAGATATGCGCCTTCAAGGATGACAGAGGGGGAGGGGCTCCGTCCTCAGGACGACACTGGGGGGAAATGCGCCTTCAAGG
>JAAZPS010000011.1 GCA_012797095.1 Bacillota bacterium
ACCTCAAGTGCAAGGTTTTGGAGGGGCAACTAGATATTCCCTTGCACTATTATATCATGGAACGGGCCAAAAAGCCTTATATTCCGGGCCTTTTGGGTTGTTCAGGAAGCCCTAATTACTTTGATTAAATATCACCCATGGGTCAAGGTGCTGCTCATTGACAGCCCCCCGACGCGCGGGCTCCGGGATCGGGTTTCAGTCAGGATGATCGGGTCCGCCGCGCTCCAGTTTGTACCGGTGAAATTTATCCAGCACGGCCGGGTTGGCCTTGAAAAATTGATAAAGCAGCTGAATCTGGTTGTAAGCGCTTGCGCTGAGGTGATGCTCGATCATCTCGGTATCCTGCAGCAGGTGCCCTTCTTTCACACCGATAAGTTTCAGGAAACTCTCGATAAGGATATGTCTTTTAAGCAGAAATTTACCCAACTTCTCTCCCTTCGGGGTGAGCCGGATCAGACCATATTTTTTGTAATGCAGCAGCCCCAATCGGGCCAATTTCTGGACTGTTTTGGTGACCGAGGGGGCCTGCACATTTAACCTGGCCGCCAGCTCGGTGGTCCGGGTAGGACCTTCTTGAAGGTGGATGCGGTAGATCATCTCCAGGTAGTCCTCCATGCTCGGAGTCATCTGCTTTTGATCGGGCATCATCAGGTAGCCGCGGAAGGTATAGAAATTGCGGTCGCCGCTCATTGTTTCAGCTCCTTTCAATCTTGGGGGGATGCTTCCGGTGCCGGCATCGAGGTGCTGGTGGGTAGCATCGCTACTGCGGCAGCATATATTAGCCTAAAGAAAAAGATTTTCCCGGGGCTAGCTTATGCTGTTCCCGGCAGAGTTAGAACGTAAATAAGGAGGGCAAATCATGAGCGAGTCGCCAATCCCGCTGCACCGGTTGCCCCTGGGGTGCTGCGGTCGCATCTTCCAGATAAATATAGGCGGTGCAGCCAGAAGAAGGATGCTTGATCTGGGGTTGACCTGCAGCACGGAGGTGGCGGCGCTGCAGCAAAGTCCTTCAGGTGATCCAACAGCCTACTTTATCCGCGGTGCCGTGATCGCTCTGCGTTCGCAGGATGCGTCACGGATCCTGGTAACCCCGCTGACAGGTGAGCGGTAGGAGGCGGCGCCGGTGGAGCAGACAGAGCGGTTGGAGAGAATGGATCAGCCCGGGGGCTGTTTCGCCGGGGGTGCGGTTACAGTTGCCCTGGCGGGCAACCCCAATACCGGGAAGAGCACGGTTTTCAACAGCCTTACCGGGATGAAGCAGCATACCGGTAACTGGGCCGGCAAAACGGTGGCCCATGCCCGGGGCCATTATCGCTACCGGGGCTGCGAATACAACCTGATCGATCTGCCGGGTAGCTATTCTTTGCTGGCCTCTTCTGTCGAGGAAGAGGTGGCCCGCGATTTTATCTGTTTCAAACGTCCCGACGTCACGGTGGTGGTGGTTGATGCTACCTGCCTGGAACGAAATCTGAACCTGGTTCTGCAGATTCTTGAGATCACGGCTCGTGTTGTTCTCTGTGTCAATTTGATCGATGAAGCAGAGAGAAAGAAGATCAGGGTAAATCTGAACGAGCTTTCCCGGATACTGGGTGTTCCGGTGGTGGGAACGAACGCCCGGGCCGGTCGGGGCCTGCAGCAGCTGCAGGAAGCGGTTCGCCGGATTGCCCGCCGGCTGCCGCCGGCAGGCGGTCCGGCAATCAGCTACAGCAGGCCTATCGAAGAGGCGCTGGCGCTGCTCGAGCCCGCCGTGCGCCGGGTGATCCCGGCGGAGCTGAGCAGCCGGTGGATCTCCCTGAGACTGCTGGATGGCGGGAGTGCTTTCAACCGTTCTTTGGGCAGGTTTGTCGATCTCGATCCTGCTGAAAATGACCGGCTGCAGGCAATGGTAACCGGGGCCAGGGCCCGGCTGAGAGAAGAGAGCGGCGGCAAAAGCACGGCGGACCTTGTTGTCAGCGCCATCTTTGAGCGGGCTGAAGAGATTGCCGGCAAGGTTGTTCTGGAACCGGAGGAGGGGGTTCGTCGGTGGGACCGCCGTCTTGACCGCGTGTTGACTTCCAGGGAATATGGTATTCCGGTAATGCTGGTTTTGCTGGGGATCATCTTCTGGATCACCATTACCGGTGCGAACTATCCCTCGCAGATCCTGGCGGCAGCCTTGTTCCGGGTTGAAGGGTACCTGAGCAATATCTTTTTTGCCGCCGGGGCGCCGTTGTGGCTGCATGGGATTCTGGTCAGCGGGGCCTACCGGACCCTCGCCTGGGTGATTGCGGTCATGCTGCCGCCAATGGCGATCTTCTTTCCCCTGTTTACCTTTCTCGAGGATCTGGGCTATCTGCCGCGGGTTGCTTTCAATCTGGATAATTTTTTCAGGAAAGCTGGGGCCCACGGCAAGCAGGCCCTGACCATGTGCATGGGCTTTGGGTGCAATGCCGCAGGGATAATCGCTTGCCGTATTATCGATTCCCCGCGTGAAAGGTTGATCGCTGCGCTGACCAATAATTTTGTTCCCTGCAACGGCCGCTTCCCGCTCCTGATCGTGCTGGCAACACTTTTTCTGGGTGGGGGGCCGCTTCGTTCGCTGAACGCAGCGGCAGCGCTCCTGGCAGTGATCGTGCTCGGGGTTCTGATCACCCTGGCTGTCTCCAGGGTGCTCTCGGGAACCATTTTAAAAGGGCTGCCCTCAACCTTTGCTCTGGAGCTGCCTCCCTACCGGAAACCGCAGCCGGGGCGTATTCTGGTGCGCTCGTTTGTTGACCGGACTCTATTTGTTCTGAGCCGTGCGCTGATCGTGGCTGCGCCGGCCGGTCTGATTATCTGGTTGATGGCCAACAGCCAGATCGGGGAGCTCACCATTCTGGAAAGCTGTGCCCGTTTTCTTCAGCCTTTCGGTGCACTACTGGGGATGGACGGTTATATCATGATCGCTTTTGTGCTCGGTTTGCCGGCAAACGAGATCGTCATCCCGCTCATGATCATGAGTTACCTGAACGCAGGCTCTCTTCTCGAGTTAAGCTCCCTGGGCCAGTTACAGATGCTGCTGCTGGAGAACGGCTGGAGCTGGCTCACCGCGGTCTGTGTGATGCTATTTTCGCTGAACCATTTCCCCTGCGGAACCACGCTGCTGACGATCTTCCGGGAGACGGGCAGCCTGAAATGGACTGCGGCCGCCTTTATCATCCCCACGCTGGTCGGGATCACCATCTGTTTTCTGGTAGCCCAGACGGCCCGTCTGCTCGGGTTGGCCTGATGTACCGCTAAATAAACGGCTGGGGGAGGTATTGCCGGCGGTTTTGTAGAAATGGCTTGATGAGCAGAAGCAAATTTAAGTTCCGGAAAGCGGTGAAGCAAGTGAGCTGGCGTCAGGAAGTGATCAGAAATCGACAGGGTCTGAATCTGGCTGCGCTGTTGCGGACAGCAGAACCGGCTGCAGCCGGGGAAGTCACCCCGGCCGAACGGCCTGTTTTGAAACCACCCCTGGTGATCGTCGGCCACGGTTTTACCGGAAGCAAGGAGGGCGGCGGCGGTGCTTTGGCCATGGCTGATGAATTGGCCGGGCGCGGGTTTGACGCCCTGCTTTTCGATTTTACCGGCTGCGGTGAGAGCGAGGGGCTCTGGGAGGAGATCACCTTGTCGCGGCAGGTGGAAGACCTCGCTGCCGTGGTCGGGTGGGCGCGCATGGGGGAGTACCGGCGGATCATCCTCAACGGGCGCAGCTTTGGCGGTGCCACTGTGCTGGCTTACGCCGCCGCCGATCCCCGGATCACCGCTGTCTGCACCTGGGCGGCGGTGGCGCGGCCGCTGCGCCTATTTGGCGGATCTGCAGTGGAGGAATTTACTCCCGGCGGTCCGGCCGAAAAGAAGATCACTCTCAATGACGGCAGCGGATCACTCTGCTTGCAGGGCCGCTTTTTTCAGGATCTGCAGCGGTACAACCTGCCCGGTTGCGCCGCCGGGATCTCGCCCCGCCCTTTGCTGTTGATTCATGGTACCGCTGATGAAGTTGTTCCTGTTGACGAGGCCCGGTTGCTTTTTGAGGCTGCCGACGAGCCCAAACAGCTGGCTCTGATCGAGGGTGCCGACCACCGCTTCAGTGATCACGCAGCCGGGGTCTGGAAGATCTTTTTTAACTGGCTGCAGCAGTGGTTTCCGGAAGGAAGTTTGCGTTCATAAAGGATGGAAGCGGCGCGGCGGCATCATATCCCTGTTCCGTAAGGCAAGGGTCCAGGTAGTGCCGAGATCTTCCGGGCGGCGCTCCCGGGGCGGGAGGGAAAAGGCCCCGGACAACAGGCTTTACAAACCTAAAATATGACTGGTGCGGTAGGATTCTAA
>JAAZPS010000106.1 GCA_012797095.1 Bacillota bacterium
AAGAATTGCGCCGCTCGTTTTGGCCAGCATCAACACTGTCAGGCTGATCGGTGCCGCCAGTAGACGTTCAAAGGAGCGATTTTTTCTTTCGAAGGTGATCGTTACCGCCAGCATCGAGGTGGTTCCAAAAAGAATCGACATGGCCATCACACCGGGTAACAGGGTGCGGATATCCAGCGGAACCTGTGTCCGCAGAAAAAACATGAGCATCCAGGCGAAGGGAAAGATGATTCCCCAGCTGATATTGGGCGGCTTGAGGTAGTAACTGCGCATATCTTTGGCCAGAATATTCCAGAAGGCAATCCATGACTTCATCCGCGGCGCCCTCCTTTTTCCTGCTTCATTTTCTCCAGATCCAGACCGGTAATCCTGACAAAAACATCCTCCAGGGAGGGTCGAATCACCCGCGCTTCGTAAACCCGGCGGCCCCGCTCTTCAAAATAGTTCACCAGCGGGTACAGGCTGATCTCGCCTGCCGCCCGGATACGCACCTCTCCTTTTTTGCTTTCATCCACACTGTAGTCAGGAAAATGCTCTTTAAAATCCTTTCCCGGCCCCGTCTCCCCTCCGGAAAGGGTAAACTGGATCTCCGTGCCTTGCTGCATTGTCTTCATCAGCTCCTTCAGACTGCCGCAGCGAACAATTTCCCCGCCAACAATAAAGGCAATGCGGTGGCAAAGTCGTTCCGCCTCCTCGATATAGTGGGTCGTCAAAAAAACGGTGGTGCCAGCATCGTTTAGCTCTTGGATCATCTGCCGGATCTGCCTGGCACTGGCCACATCAATGCCAGTGGTCGGTTCATCCAGGAAAAGCATCCGCGGCTCATGGATCAGGGCTGCAGCAATGGTCAATTTACGCTTCATTCCCTTGGAATAGTGCTTGTAGCGCTTCCCCCCCGCATCGGTTAACCCGAATAGTTTCAACAGCCGGGCAGCCCTTTCCCCCCGCTCCTGCTTGCCCAGGCCGTAAAGAGAAGCACAGAAATTCAGATTATCGAAACCATCGAGCTCCTCGTAGAGATTGCTTTCATCGGGAACAATGCCGATCTGACTTTTGATCGCCGGTAGGCTGCGGCGGTAATCCAGACCATCCAAGCGGGCTGTTCCACCGGTGATCGAAGCCAGGCCGCAGAGCATATTGATCGTGGTGGTCTTTCCGGCGCCGTTGGGTCCGAGAAAGCCGAAAATCTCACCCTCGGCCACGGTAAAATCGATCTTCTTCACCGCCGTGAAGTTATCATATTTTTTGGTTAATCCCTCAACCTCCAGGATATTCAATAGGCTGACCTTCCTTCCACATATCACATTTAAAAAAATAAAAAAGATCCCGGTTCCGCTCTAAACCCTCGACCTCCCAATTAAATACTCTTGTAACTACATTATAAACCAATGGCGGCCCCGGATAAAGTATCGCCACCCCTTCGGGCAATAGCAGCAGCTTCAGTTTCATCAACCCTCAAGCAATACTTTTCCTGAATATGTTTCTTTTTTATTTCACCTGCCACCGGCAGCCCTTCCACCCCCACCGGGTTTCGTTTTTACCGTTTACAGCATCGGGGAGCTGCACAAAACCTTAATTAAATGGGCATAATAATCAGCATGAGCGCCCAGACGACAACCATGTTCGGCAATTGCCCATGAAAACCCCCAAAATTGCCTGCTTCGATGTTTACTACTACCAAGATCACGCCAGGGCCTGCGGCCTGGTGTTCGAGATTGAACCACAGGAGAAAATCCTTTCCCGTACTGTGCAGAAATAAAGCCGGTAGATGCTTATATCCCCGGTGAATTTTACAGGCGGGAGCTGCTCTGTACCCTCAGGGTATATGAGGAAGCCGAGGAGGAGATCGGCCTGATCCTGGTTGACGGTTTTGTTTTCCTCGACAGCGGTAAAAAAGGGCTGGGCCGATATCTTTTCGAGGCCCTGGGGAAAAAAACACCCGTGATCGGGGTGGCCAAGACCTTTTTCAAGGGATGCCGGGATTACTGCAAGGTCTACCGGGGCCAAAGCCAAAGGCCGCTTTTTGTGAGCAGCACCGGTATCAATCTGCAATCTGCCGCTGAATTGATCAAAAACCTGAAGAGCAAAGGCAGGTCCCCGGACGTGCTAAAGGAGGTAAACCTCCTGACCAGATCGGGGAGCATCCTCCGTTGCCCCACACTGTTCCATCTGCGCCCGCTCCAGATTAAATTTTTGACAGATCAACCCACCCTTTGCTGCAGGCATACCGCTCAAGCTCCGGAATGGTCAGCTCAATGGCGCTGTTTGCGCTACCGCAGGCCGGGTAGACCGTTTGAAACCTCTTCAGCGACCGGTCCAGGTAGACCTCCACGCCCTCATTCACCGCAAAGGGGCAAATGCCGCCCACATCATACCCTACCAGCGGACCCGTTTCCTCCCGGGACAGCATCCTCGCCTTCATCCCAAACTGCGCCTTGTATTTTTTGTTGTCTATCTTTGCATCGCCGGCCAGAACAATCAAGATCACCCTGTCCCCAACATGGAAGGAGAGCGTTTTGGCAATACGGCAGGGTTCGCAGTTTAAAGCCCGGGCGGCAAGCTCCACCGTGGCACTAGAAACGTCAAATTCCAGGATCCTGCCCCCTATTCCCTCTTTTTTGAAATACTTTCGAACTTTTTCTATAGACATGATCTGTTCTCCCATGTGCCCACACAAATGCCGGGTGGACCTTCGGAATGCAATATTTGGCAATTACCATCCTTTTTTATTGGCCGCTTTTCATCCAAAAGTATTGACTGATCACACCCCTTGGTGAATAATAGCCTTAATATCGATACAGACCTGGACTTGACTCTCATTTTGCATGACCGGTGCATTTTTATTGGCGAGTAGCGGACTTCTGTACTCAAGATATCATATTACAAAACCCTTGAAAACATCGGAATACTGTGGCAGCAACAAGACTTCGAGACAATAAGTTTTATAATATACACGATCGCTGCGTGATTAAAGGCGGGGCAATCAATGAATAGAAGACGGTTAAGCCCGGGAAGAATTCTTGCGCTGGGGTTTGCTGGGGTGATTCTGTTAGGTACAATATTGCTGCTTCTGCCTGTTTCTGCAAACCCGGGCATTGTTATCCGCCCTGTGGACGCTTTATTTACTTCAACCAGCGCTGTTTGTGTGACCGGGCTGATCTCCATAGATACAGCTGATCATTTTGGCCTTTTCGGGCGAATCGTGGTAGGGTTACTGATTCAGATAGGAGGACTGGGGATCACCTCTATCGGAGTTGCCTTTATCCTACTGTCCCATAAAAGGGTGGGGCTGAAAGAACGTATCCTTGTACGGGAATCCTTGAATTTGAACACTCTCCAGGGCATGGTACGACTGGTGGAGTCCATTATGTTGGTCACATTATGCTTTGAAAGTTTAGGGGTAATACTCAATTACATCGTTTTTTCACGGGATTACCCTCCGCTGTCGGCCTTAGGTATCAGTGCCTTCCATTCCGTAGCCGCATTTAATAACGCTGGATTTGACATTTTGGGGGGCTATCGGAATCTGATTCCCTATCGCGATAATGTATTGCTGAATTTGACGACCTGCGGTTTAATTATTTTTGGCGGGCTGGGGTTTTATTCAATCCGGGAGATGTGGCAAAAGCGCAACTGGCGAAATCTTAGCATGAATACGAAAATCGTTGTTACAATGACAATTAGCCTGCTGGCAATTGGCACAGTTTTATTAAAGCTAACAGATAACGTAACTTGGCTTGGGGCGTTCTTCCAAAGTACCTCTGCAAGAACCGCAGGATTCAGCACTTATTCAATTGGCGAGTTTACCGCTGCAGGACAGTTTATTTTGATTGTTCTAATGTTTATCGGCGCTTCGCCGGGGTCAACAGGTGGCGGCATAAAGACCACCACCGCATTCACCATTTTAAAAAGTGTGTTTGCGTTTTCTACAAATCAAGAATGCGCGGCTTTTAGGCGCAAGATACCTTCCGAAAGCATCCTGAAAGCGTTTACAGTCACCTTCTTGGCGGCAATCCTCGTGTGCTTCATGACTCTCGCGATTTGCATCACCGAGCCGCATCTCACATTTATGCAGATCTTTTTTGAAGTCGTATCAGGATTTGGGACAGTTGGCCTTTCAACCGGCATCACTCCGCATTTGACGGATATAAGCAAAATTCTTCTCTGCCTGACCATGTTCATCGGACGAGTTGGTCCTCTTACCATTGCGAGTAGTTGGATGTATAAAGCATCATCGGGCCTTTCCCATCCGGAGGAAAGAGTAACCATAGGATAGGAGAAATATAACATGTCTGAATATAAAGGAAGTATTGATTTTGGAGTTATTGGACTGGGCCGTTTTGGAATGGCGCTTGCAGAAAAGCTTGCAGAAAACGGGAAAGAGGTTTTGGCATTAGATACCAATGAAAACAAGGTTAGGCTTATTCAAGACATGGTGCAACAGGCCTTCGTTATATCACAATTGGACAAGGCAACCCTTGCCGAGGCGGGAATACAGAACTGCGGTACCGTCATTATATGCATTGGTGAGCAGGTTGAAGCCAGTATTCTGACAACGCTTAACGTGATCGAAATGGGTGTCCCCCGGGTGATTGCAAAAGCAAACAGCGCTGAGCACGGCAA
>JAAZPS010000107.1 GCA_012797095.1 Bacillota bacterium
CGGGGAAGTTATCCCCATGCCCGCCGGCGTCAGAAAGGGCTCCTGTCAGAATTCAACCAGCGTTTCCACATCGCGTGAGACCAGCTGTGCTTTGCTCAAATAGGCAATATCACCCCCGGCAGTGCTGAAAATATTTCGCTGTAAAATAGCCTCCATGACTGCCTCCACCTCGGATACTTCCAGATCGTCCCGGGGATCGGCGATCGAAATGGTAACATTGCGGCCTTCTTCATTGCGAAAGATCATCTGCAGCGTCGCGGCCATCTTATCACCCCCTTTCTCCCCTCATCCCAACGGGTTCACTCTTCCTCCAGCTCCGCTTCATCAACCCGCCGGATAACCTCAAGCGGGTGCTGCTGCAGGTTTGCCAGCTCCCGGCCGGTCTGGAGCAGCTCTTCATTGCCCGCATCCGGCTTGACATTGCTGTAACTGCGCGTGCGCAGGATCGGTTTGCCCTCGGGCGTCGTCCCGATCACAACCTGCAGCTGCAACCTGGAGACCAGCGGCGTTGCTGTAACAGCCATCTTCTCACCTCCTTCCGGAATCCTCGATCCACTGGGCCTGATCAAATTATAGATACCCGGGACGGTGCAGCCAATTTTTCGCAAGGCGGGAAGCGGCTTTCTGGGGAGCACTCCTTCCGGTTGAAGGAGCACCGCTTCATCCCCTTTCCAGGGCATAAAAGCCCCCTCCACCTTGCCGGCCGAGCTTGCTCCCCCGGCGGGGACGGACAGGCTGTTTTTCTTGAAATGAGGACGCCCTATTCAGGCCTTGGCTTACCGGGAGGGATCCGGGGAGGGGGGAATTGTGAAGGCCCCGCTGTCCAGACCATCGCCAAGGCCCGTTGAAACAGGAAAGGAGGATCCAAAAAGAGAACCCGCTCGCCGGTAGCGATGGCGAGCGGGACCGGGTTCATCGGATAGTTTTGAACATTTCGGTTGATTTTTCCTTCAACCGCTAGAGGCTGCTTTCGCTGCGCTTGACTTCAATCTGCCGCAGCGCCAGCTCTTCAAGAAATTGATCGGGATCCACCGCTCCATCCACCTCCGGACCGAAAACACCGCGGCGCTCGATCTGACCCCGACCCATCATGGTGACACCGATACTCAAGGGGATTCCGGTCAGCCTCTTCATCCTCTCAGCAGTAGCATAGGTAACCTTTACCTTCCGGCCCTCTTTCATGCCGGTGATATCGACACGCGCTCCTGACAGAGTGCGTTTTTTATCGGAAGGGAAAAGTGGCAGCAGCTTCTTCATCAATCTGCCCAGACTCTGTTTGCGGGCATCGGTGGAGGAGAGACCTAGGGAAACCAGGATCTTGGCTACACTGTTCAGGTAATTCTCGGCCAGGCCCCCCTTCAGGGTGACCTCCCTGACCCCTTTCAGGTACCGCGGCAGGGTTACCGGCTCGGGGTGTCCCAGATGGCAGGTGGTCACCTTGCCCAGGGGGGCAGGAAATTCGACAACCTCTTTGCCCGATCCGGCCTTGACCTCGATGAATTCGTAATTCTGGTACGAAACAACCCTGCCGGTAAAGATATGAATGGTATGCAGAATAACGGCCAATCCTTCAGAATCACCGGAACTGCCGGCCCAGTAAACGTTGATCGCCTCCACATCCCCGAGCTCATCGTAGCCCTTCCGGGCAAATATATTGGTGATACCGGGGGTCCAACCCAACCCGGTCAGGATCCGGCGCCCCTTTTCCGCCGCTTCCTCATCGAATGCCAGCACCGCTTCAGCAGCGTCATGGTCATCACAGATGCTTACATAATCGACCCCTGCATCGATAGCAGCCCTGACGATCGGTTTTTCAAAAAGATAAAAGGGTCCGAGAGCTCCTGCCGCCACATCGTGACCTTTCATCGCTCCGACCAGATCTTCTTGCGAAGTTGCATCCACCCTTTTGACCGCAATGCGGCGATCGTCAAGAGATGAGGCCAGTTTTTCCGCTTTCCCAGTATCAAGATCGCCGATGGTCAACTGTTTGATCTTCGGATTGCGAATTAGATCCCGAATCGCCTCCGAGCCCATATCTCCGGCACCACCGAGCACAATGACTTTCATCTGCTCGCCTCCCCCTGGATTTATGTGGAAACCGAACTGCTCACCCGCAACACCGTTCAACAAACATCCAAGGATCGGAGAACCGCAAAAGTTGCCCCCTTTCCATAAGCA
>JAAZPS010000012.1 GCA_012797095.1 Bacillota bacterium
ATTGCATGTGACCTGCTGATAATATCTAGATGACCCTTGGTGATTGGATCAAAGCTGCCGGGGTATATCGCCTTTTTCAATTCTTGGACCCCCTTCGATTTATCTGCAAGGTTATATTGATATTACAAGGGTTCTATAGATTTCGGCATTCTTCCAACCGTATCCTTCTATTGATAAAGTTTTTCAAATCGTTTTTATGTTTTTTGGGCCCTCAACCGTATAGAATCTGTTTTATTGTTAATACTATCATTCAGGTAAGATGATTCCCCATAAGCTCTTCCTCCGGTTTCTCCTCTCCCAATTGCCGCGAAAGCGGTGATTTTACCGCAGGTGCAAAGCCTGCGGTTTCTTTATGCAAAAAATAAAGTGGCGGGCCGAAGCCCGCCGATGTAATTTAATGATGAGTGCTTCCTACTTATTGGGGAGTAACTCCACCCTTGCCGGCCATCTGGTTCTCGGCGGCATGGATCATCTTTCTGACCATGTTCCCACCGATATGACCGTGGGTGCGGGCGGGCAGTGCGCCCAGATCGCCACTGTAATCGATCCCCAGCTCATTGGCTACCTCGAACTTGAAGTTTTCCAGCGCCTGAGCTGCTTCCCTGACCATGATACGACTCGGTCTACGCGGCATCTATCGTTCACCTCCTTTCTGTTTGGTGCAGTCATAGTATGGACTGCTGAAGCAGCTTTATGCTCGGTATTGTTTGCTATAATAATATTTTTTTGTTTCATTCTTAAAATAGAATCCACCGGTTCCAGATGAAAAATTTTCCATTTTTTTGTGATGACTGTTTTTTTCCGGCAGATCGCTATTGTGCTTGTTCAGGCGATATGTTAAAATGATCAAGCGCAGGGAAAGCGTCGTTCAGTGATAGTATTTACGCTTCGGAAGGGTGGAATACCATGGCGAGGATATGTCAGATTTGTGGTAAAGGGAAGACCAGCGGATTTCAAATCAGCCATTCTCATATCAAAAGTAAACGCCTGTGGCGACCAAACATCCAGAAGGTGAAGGCGATGGTTGACGGAACCCCCCGACGGATCAACGTCTGCACCCGCTGCCTGAAATCTGGAAAGGTCAAGCGGGCCCTGTAAATAACACCGACAGTTTAAAAAACCGTCAAAAAGGGGCTGCCGAACGGCAGCCCCTTTCAAGTTTGAATCCATGTTCCTAACGGCGGTCCAGGAAATAACCTTTCGCTTCGTAAACCGCATCGGCAATCTCGCGCCGCAGCTCGTAGGTGTTGATCGGCTGCGGATTGGTCAGGATAGCCATTCCGCTCAGGGTTTTTGTCAGAGCTTCCCCGTCCAAGGTTCCGGCAAGCACTTCCTTGGCCCAGGCTTCAAGCTTGGGTACCATGTCGCTGATCAGGACCCGGGTCATGGCCAGCGGCAGTTTCGCTTCATCTTCGCTCATGGAGGCAACAATCTTCTTGGTCCGGATAAGCGCGCTTTCAACGGCGAAGATTTCCATGGCCATATCGGCCAACCGAACCAGAATCTCCTGCTGGTCAGCCAGCGATTCCTGGTATTTTTGAGCAGCGTTTCCGGCAGCCATGAGGAAGAGTTTCTTCATCTTGTCCATGATGAAATCTTCACGAGCCAGACTCTCGGTGGGCTCCTCGGCATCCCGCAGTTTCTTCAGCTCTGCACCCAGTCCGAACACCGCATCCATAAACGGCAATTCGCCCTTGAGCGCTTTCTGCATCAAGGTGCCCGGAATGATCATCCGGTTGACCTCGTTGGTGCCCTCGAAAATACGGTTGATCCGGCTGTCACGGTAACCCCGCTCGACCGGGTAGTCCTCAACATAGCCGTAACCGCCGTAGATCTGCACTGCTTCGTCAACAACATAGTCCAGCGCTTCCGAGCAGTAGACCTTGGAAATGGAGCACTCGATGGTATATTCCCGGATAGCCATGGCCAGCTGCGAGGCGTCATTTTTATCCTCGACCTGATCCAGAAGCTGATCGAGCATTCCTCCGAGGCGGTAAACCAGGCTCTCGGTGGTATAGATCAGCATGGCCATCTGGGCGATCTTGAACTTGGTCAGGTTGAAGTTGGCGATAGGCTGCTTGAACTGGATCCGCTCAAGGGCATACTCAACCGTTTGCTCCAGCGCCCGCTTGCAGCCGCCCACGCAGCCCGCACCGAGCTTGAAGCGTCCGATATTGAGGATATTGAACGCAACATGGTGCCCCTTGCCTTCCGTCCAGAGCATATTCTCGATCGGCACCTTCACATCTTCCAGGATCACGCTGCAGGTCGAGGACCCATGAATCCCCAATTTCTTCTCTTCCGGCCCGATGGTAACCCCTTCGGTATCGGCGTCGACGATAAACGCGGTAAATTTCTCTCCATCGATCTTCGCGTAAGTAATGATCACATCGGCCCACGATGCATTGGTGATAAAAGTTTTCTCTCCGGTCAAGGTGTAGTACTTGCCGTCATCACTCAGGGTGGCGACGGTTTTGGAGTTCATCGCATCTGAACCTGCTTCCGGTTCGGTCAGAGCATAAGCGGCAATCGCTTCTGCAGTGGCCAGGCCCGGCAAATACTTTTTCTTCTGCTCTTCGGTGCCGAAGAAGACGAGTGGCAGTGTCCCGATCCCGGTATGGGCACCAAAAGCAGTGGCAAAGGAACCCCCGCCGGAAACGCATTCGGTGATCAACATGGTGGTGATCTTGTCGCCCTCTTC
>JAAZPS010000108.1 GCA_012797095.1 Bacillota bacterium
TCCTGAATTTTTTCTCCGGAATACTGGGCGTCATCGGCCCGGTCAACTTTTCCCTGAGCCCGGGGGTGATCGCCTCGACAAAATGCGGTTCGCGGTACACCCTGATCCCGGCGGGGGTGATCCTGGTGGCGATCTCCTTTATCCCCCCGGCCATAGCGTTCATGGGCGCCGTGCCGCCGGTTGTGATCGGCAGCATCCTCCTCTATATCATGTGCTCGCAGGTGGCGGCGGGGCTGACCATGGCCCTCGATCGGGAAGGGACCTTCAGTTTTGAGCGGGGCCTGGTGATGGGACTTCCCCTGATGCTGAGCATCATTATTTCCTTTCTCCCTGAGAGTGCCAGCAGCACTTTCCCGGTGGTGCTGAGACCGGTTCTGGGCAACGGCTTTGTTGTCGGGGTGCTGGCGGTGCTGATCATGGAGCACCTTGTTTTCAGAAAATAGGCTGCGGTGCCGAGTGTGCGTTCATCCCTGCGGTTACCGCCCTCCGGCCGGAGTAACCTTGAAACAGCGCCTCCTCTTCCCCGCCGGAAGGAGCGGTGCCAAAAATATCAATGCGGAAGGGTGCGATCATTGAAATGATTCCGATCATCTCTGTTGTCGGCAAATCGAATGTGGGGAAAACAACCTTGCTGGAGAAGCTGTTGCCGGAACTGAAGAAGAGGGGCTACCGGGTGGCGACGATCAAACACGACGTGCACGGTTTCAGCATTGACCAGCCGGGCAAGGATACCTGGCGGCATGCCCAGGCCGGCGCTGATATGGTGATCATCTCCTCGCAGCAGAAGATGGCCGTCATTGAACGGGTCGAACAGGAAAGAACTTTGGATGAGATCGCAACCGGGATCGAAAATATCGATCTGATCCTGACAGAGGGGTACAAACGGCAGGACAAGCCGAAGATCGAGGTTTACCGGCCCGAAAGATCGGAGACGCTGCTCTGCAAGAAGGAGGAGCTGGTGGCCATAGCGACCGATGTACCGCTCAATATGGGGGTGCCGGAATTTGCCCTCGATGACAGTATCGGCCTGGTCGATCTGATCGAGGAGAAGTTTCTGAAATAGCCTAACCCTCCCCATTTCCCAAGGTCCCCTTTCCCCCCGTGGGAAAGGGTAGGGTGAGAGGGAGGAGTATGATAGCGATTCAGAAGCGACCGGGTCTTTCTGTTGTGGGTGGCGGTTTGCGCCAGAGGGCGGCGATAAAACCGCCCCGTCGTCCGGGGTCGGGTTGTTTTTCTATGTCCGCAAACTTCTCCGGATCTGTATCAGGCTCGATGAAAAGAGCTTCACCGGTCCCCTGAAGATTGCCGCTGTCCAGGGCGGTCAGCTCCGGCAAACTGATGAAGCGGGCCCGGCGGTAGATCGAACCGGGCTCCTTGGCCTGCTCCAGGTAGCGGTCGCCCCAGGCGCTTTCGCGGTTGATCGTCCCGATAAGCAGCTCACCCCCGGGTTTGAGCACGCGCATCAGCTCGTGGAAAGCGTGCCGGGGCTCCGGGATGAATTCAAAAGCAGCGATGCAGGTAACGCCGTCAAAATGGTTGGCGGGATAGTCGAGACGGCAAAGATCCCCCTGCAGGAAGGTCGCCGGCAGTCCCTCCCGCTGCGCCTTCCGGCGGGCCTGCGCGAGCATGCCCGGAGCCAGATCCACCCCTACCACACGGGCCCCTTTGCGGGCCAGCTTCAGGCTGAAGTTACCGGTACCGCAGCCGCCGTCCAGCAGCAGATCACCCCGACGCACCCGGAACAGCTTGAACGCAAGGGCACTCTCCACCTCATCGGCAAAACGGCCCAGGGGAGTCCGGTACCAGCAGTCATAACTCCCGGCAATTCCATCGAACGAGATCGCAATCCCCTCTTTAACCATATTGCTGAACCGATCAGGAAGCGGCCCGGGCCGCTTTTCCTCCCGGAGCCACATCCTTGAGTTTCCGGTAAAGTTGCTCGGCCTTGGGGTAGAACCTGCCCAACCGTTCCAGCCTTTCCCGGGCGGAAGGATACGGCGGTATCCCCGACAGCCATCGCAGCAGGAATGTTTTCTTTTCCCGGTGAACGGTGCCTTCGTCTTCGCCCTCCCTTTCCAGCCTCTCCAGGGCCTCCAGGTAATCCAGCAGACAATCGGGATATAGCAGGATCCGTGCGGCCAGGCGATCTGCCCGGTAAAGCAGCTGCCTGGAGAGGAGCAAAAAGAGCATTTCCGGTAAAGCGATCAGGAGCGGAAGCAGCACCGGCAGTATCTGGAATGAGATCGTCACTCCGGGGAACAGCCGCGAAATGGCGAAGAAAATGAGGGAAAGCAGGATGAAAAGAGCACCGCCGGAGGCCCACAGCCTGGCATCCCGCTCCAGGACCAGATTGGCCAGCTGGACGGAAAACAAGCCCTGGATCTGCTTTGGACTGAATCTTTTCTCGATCCCCTTCTCCAGGTAGATCCGCCGCGGCGTGATCAGGCTCCCGGAAGAGAAAGCCGGCCGCTCCACTGCTTTCTCGAAGTAAAGAATCTCCTTCAGCTCCAGGCCGAAGCGGTACTGGCTGAGCACCGCATCGAAAGGCAGTTCTTCGGACGCAGGGCCCCGGCCGTGAACCCAGCGGACCCACCATGGTTCCAGCAGGCAGATCAGGGGATAGGTTAATCCCACCAGAACCAGCCCCAGAAGATACAGATCAAAAAACCCCTCGTTTTTTGCTGCAGGATGATTGGAGGCGATGACCGCGAGTAAAGTTACCAACGCGACCAAAACTTTATTGACAAAGCGCAAATTTACGATGGTCAAATCGCCATACCCCCGGACTTCTTCAGCTTGTGCCTTTCCCCTTGTTACACCTGTTTCTCCTATCCCCAAGCGAAAACCTTTTTTATCACAGCCGCAGAAACCCTGTCACCATATTCCCGGGAATATGCTTTGCTGCCTTCGTGTCCATCTATGATCCCCGAAGATCCTTTTTTGCTGTCATCCTGTCCACCCTGATACCCGGGGAGGCACCATTTGCTATCGTCCTGTTCAGCCCGGTACCCGAAGGTACGCCCTTTGCTGTCATTTCGTGGGGTGAGAACATAAAAATCCTGAATGCCGCGATCACCTGGCAGGTGGAAGGGGAAGGGCCGTTTCCTTATTTGTGCAGGGGAGGTGAATCGCGAGATCCTTCGCTCCGCTCAGGATGACAGGGAAGGAGCTCAGGATGACAGGGAA
>JAAZPS010000109.1 GCA_012797095.1 Bacillota bacterium
ATATAGATCTTATACCAAAGTTTTATCGATATGTCAACAGCGGTTTCGACATAATATTTAATCTCGCGCCAATAGATAGTACTTATTGATCGACCAAACTGTAGATTCAAATGGACGGACAATAGGGGTCCCAACCTGCTTCCGCGTGCAGGCGCAAACGTCAGCCGATCGCGATGACCGGGCCGCGGGTGCGGCGCCCCCGGATAGGGGAAAAGGGCGGCAGCGCGGTAAGCCCACCCCGGGATCTTCCCCCGCCGGGCCAAACGGCTCGTCCGCAGCGGCCGTCATATTATATAGCACGAAACAATGGCAGTTAGGTAGGAATATTTAGAGAAAATCTGTGTAGGTGCGAAGAGCTTCTTTCTCTTGCCTGAACGTGGAAAGCTTGCGGCCCAACCGGCGGGCTTTCGCCCGGAGAATTTCCATATTTTCATGTCGCAGGCCAGCCGCTTCGTCGAGCAGCCGGAGAAGAGACGGCATGGTTCGCCCTGTTTCCGCTTTGATAAACTGCCCCCCCGGCAAAGCCTGCTTGATCAGTTTCTCGATCCGGGCCAGGTTCACTGTGAGCCGTTCCCAATCGGGCTCTTCGGCTTCCAGCAAGCCCCGCTCTATACGCAGCAGCAGGAGCAGCTTTTCAAACAGCAGCGGGGTCGGTGCAGCAGGCGGAGCCAACCTAACGATCCCCTTCCCGGCTATTCTCCGCCGCGATACTGCCGGGCAGCCGGCCTGCTGCGGCCCAGCTTTCCTTCAGGGATAGCAGGATCCTTTCTATTTCGCCGAGCTGCTCACCATCCCTGCCGATATCGATCTTCAATAGCTGGAAATGAAGGTACTGATAGAGACTGTAAAGGTTCCGGGAAAGTTCCCCCCGGTTGAAGTCAAGCGCTGCTGACAGCTCTATGATAATTTGCTGGGTCCGATCCAGGTAGAGGCGGGCTTCATCATATTGCTGACGCTCAAAGGCGGCTGCAGCCCGGCGGACAAAGCGCAGTGCCCCATCAAAAAGCATCACCACCAGCTCGATAGGGCTGGACATGAAAACCTGATTTTCGCGGTACCGGCGGTACGGATCGGCCAGTTTTTTTTGAACCAGCATGAAAACACACCCCTTCGGTTCTTATTCCTGCGGTTACCTGGATCTACTTTCGGAAGCGGTCCACCGCGTCATCAGGGCCAGCTGCTGATCGAGCCAGTCCCCCTGGCTGTTCATCTGACCGATAACCCGTTCGGCTGCCAGGAACTGCTGTCGCAGCGTCTGCTCTCTTTTCTCCAGGCGTGAATCAAGCATCGCCAACCGTCGATCCAGCTCTCTGATCCGTCTGCCGATACCCTCGCTGCGGTAATGAATCAACCCTTCACCGGAGCGGGTCAAGCCGCCAAGATAACCTTCCAGACGGCCGACGGCCCCTTGCTCACCGGAAAGAAGGGCGGCCACCGCCCCCGGATCCGCCTCCAGGGCCGCGTTCAGTCTGCTTCGATCAAGGATCAAGGTCCCCTCGGGTTCGGCCGAATCCCAGGCAGCGGTGCTGATCCCGATGGCAGCGAGGCAGTTGTACTCTCCGGCTGCCCCGAATGCCCCGGTAACGGTGCGTCTGATTGAAGCGAGGATCTGATTGAGACTGCTCTCGCCGTAAAGAGTCCCCTTGGTGCCGGCCTCCGGATCAACGGCGGTCTGCGCCTTGATAAAGCGGTATGTTGAATTGTAGTGCCTGATAAATTCTTCAATTCTATCGATCAAAGGTAGCCGGTCACCGGCAATGGTGAGCGTGAGCGGTTCCCCGGAGCACTGCTGCAGATTGAAGGTGACCCCCTCGAGCAGATCATCGATCAGATTGCTGGAACGGGTTATCTCCAGGCCGTTCAACTTCAGGCGGGCCTCCCGGGCCTCCTGGATCGTCCGGGGAAGATACTCTTCTGACCCCGGTTCCTTCTCCACCAGCAGACCGAGCGCCCTGCTCAGATCGTTATCGCCAATTTCAATCTCGGCTGCCCCGGTTTCGTTCCTGGTCAGGACCAGGCGCCGGTCGATCATCGCTGCAGTGATCCCGATCTCATCCAATGCGTTTATCCGGTCGCAGATATCCCGGAGGGAATCTCCTTCAGCAACCACCGTCTCGATCCCGTTTATCCACAGCGAACCTGCCAGACCGAGCCCCTCCGCGGTGCCGTCTCCCCCGGGCGGGCCGATCTCGGCGGCGGAGAAAGAGGCGATCGTATGCGCCTGGGCCAGTGCCAGGATCTCCAAACGGTAACTGCCGGGAGCAGCGCCGGGGGCCGCCGCTATCTTGACCGGTCCTTCCCGGTCGACGGTGGCAACCTTCTGCCGGTAAAGCGAGTCACGCTGCAGCTCCCGGAGACTCCGCTCCAGATCAACCAGCCGGCCGCGGATCTCCTGCCAGCATGACTCTTTGGCCCGCAGTTCTTTTTTCTGCGCTTCCACCCGGGCCAGCGGCAGCCTCTCCAGCTCCATCAGATAGGTCACCATGGCATCGGTATCGATCCCCGAGCCGAGACCGGTAAAATAAAGATTGCTCATGATCTGTTCACCCCCCTAGCGTTCCTCGTCCAGCAGCAAACCGATCATCTGCTGTATCTGGGCCACCAAATTCAAGACTTTTTCCGGCGGGATCTGCCGGATGACCTCGTTATCCTTCCGGTTGTAGACCTGGACCACAATCCGCTCGGTCGCTTCGTGAACCCTGAAGCGCAGACCGATATCGTACAGCGTTGAGGTCTCGTTGAGCCGATCGATCTCCTGATGCAACCTATCCAAACGACTCCGGTCATCGGTTTGCTGTCGGCGCTGCCCCGCTCTCTGCTGCCTTTTCGCCGTCAGATCGGCCCGTTCTTCAACGGGCTGCTCGATCCGTTTCTGGCGGGTCTGATCCTGCACCCTTTGTAGAGCTGCCGGCTCGATTCCATCCACTTTCACCGCATTCACCCCCTTAAAGAAACCCTGGTATGATCCGGGGACAGATCTTCTGTCATCTTTTTTGTTCTCTAATTTACTCTTTACCGTCCCGTTCCGCCTTTCCCACCGATCCGGGCGGCTGTTGCAACCTGCCGAGTTTTTTAACCGAGTCCAGCGCCTGCAGATTCTCCTCGCAGATGGTTCGGTAGATCTCGCTACGGTAGACCGGCAGTTCGCGGGGAGCCTCTACCCCCAACCGGACTGTCTGGCCGTCGATGGAGACCACCCTGACCTCGATCCGATCGCCGATGATAATGCTCTGACCGCTTTTCCGGGTAAGAATCAACAATTTACGGCACCGCCCCGATCTTGATTATCCCGCATTGACCGGCTGCACCCCCGGACTCACCTTCCCCGGAAAGGCGGGCGACCCGGGAAATCAGGGGCACCCTCAATTGAGCGCCGTAGCGAGAAAGGTAAACCTGTTTCCCCAGACGGGCCGCAGCATTGATCGCCAGCGGAGCGGCCAGATTGGTGCACGGGCCTTCCGGCAAGATATTGACCGTGGTATAGATCAGCAGCTCTTCCCGCCGCTTCAGCTTTAGATCCTGCCAGTCCGATCCACTCAATGGACAGCTGTAATCGGGGAAAAGGGGAAAAGGATCGAGCAGCAGCAGCCCGATCTCGGGTTCATCTTCGGACTGCAGCAGCAGGAAATAACGGTTATCCGGGACCGGTGCTACCGAGAAATGACGGTAACGCTCCAGGCCGGGCAGCCCTAGGGGAAAAAAGAGCGTGGGGGATTCTGGTTTACCTGTAGATTCGGGTTTCATCGAAAGCCTCCTTAATGCTGTTTCCAGCAGCCCGTTTAGCGGAAATAGTCCAGAAGATTCGGCTGCAGCACCTGCACGGCAGTTGCCAGGGCGGCCCGGTAGGCGTATGCCTCCATATTGTATTCGACCATGGCACCGGCAAAATCGATATCCTCGACGTGAGAGAGCATCTCCCGCAGATGGAGCTTTTCTTCTGCAAGGGTATGCGCCATCGCCTCGAGACGGTTATAACGGGCCCCCACCTCGGAAAGCCGCTCCAGCAGCAGATCGATCCCTTCGCTGATCTTGCCGAGAGCCGTTCCGCCGAGCGAATCACGATCGCTGCTCTGCAGCGCGCTGTAGACTTCGCTGACCGCTTCCATCAGCCCGGTCTCCCCGAAAGCCCGCCGGCCGTGCAGATTCATCACCAGCTCCTGGTGGGGGCTGATCTCCAGGCGGCGTTCACCTGAATCACCGCAGTATTCCAGACCCGCCGGACCCTCCCGGTAGGGGGGAGCACCGGTGCAGTGACCGCCAAATATGTAGAGGCCGTTGAATTCGGTGTTGCCGACACCGATCAGATGTCTGTAAAATTCGGAAACCTCCTCGGCGATGGAATGCAGCTCCGCTTCCGCCAGGACGCCGTCAGCACCGTAGATGGAGAGCTCGCGGACGCGCTGCAGCACCTCCAGACCTTCCATCAATGCCGCCTCCGTGGCCTGCAGCCAGCCCTTTGCCTCACTGATATTGAGCAGGTACCGCTCATTCCGACCGACCGCCTCCCGGTAACGCATGACCCGGTTTGTCCCTACCGGATCCCCGGAGGGGCGGCTGAAAGTCTTCCCTGAGGAAAGCTGCCGCGAGCGCTGATCGAGAGAGGCCAGCCCCTGCTGCAGATTGATATTAACCGATTCGGCGATCATCCGGTGAGTGATCCTCATCCCAAACCCCTCCTTGCACAGCGGTCATCTAAAGTTCCCTGAACAGGGTCTCAAGCATCCGATCAAGATGGCCGATAAAATTGGCCGCGGCCTGCCAGGCGTGTCCAAATTGAATCATATTCAGCGCCTCTTCATCGAGGTTCACCCCGGTAACCGATTCGTGGCGGGCCCACAGCTGGGCAGCTGCCTCCCTGAAGGCCCCGGCCATCCGCTCGCTTTCCCGGCCCTCCACTCCCAGACCGGAGATCATCCCCCGGTAACTGTCCATCAGGGAGATGCTGCCCCCATCCATGATCTTTTCGCTCCTCAGCCGGGCAATACTCAGGCTATTTTCACCATTTCCGGGCTCACCCGGACTGGTAGCCGCAGCGATAAGAGTAACATCATCCAGGATAGCCCGGTTCAGGCTAAACTGCAGAGCGGCCGGCACAGCCCCGTCATCGATGGGGGCAAAAAAATCGCGCCCCGATTCTCCATCCAGACCGTACCCCCGGCGATGGAGTTCGTTCAATTCCTCCACCAGGCAGGTGACCTGATCGTTCAGCTCGCGCTGCAGCCGGGGAATAACCTGATTGATCCCCTCGAGCAGACCCTTGACCCGGCCGGAGAGAAGCTCCAGGGGAACTCCCCGGGAGCTGACCAGCTTCGGCCCGCCGTCCCCTTCCTGCAAAGCCAGAGCGTAATGCTGCCGTTCCTGAACCAGCAGCCGGCCCCCGGCAAGGATCTCCACCGTCCCGCTCTCTTTCCGGTAAACACTGATATCGACAAGGCCGGAAAGCTGCTCCAGGACCAGGTCCAACCGGTCCAGCAGGGCATTGGGCTTTTCGCCAAGGGCGCCGGCATAGATGATCTGTTCGTTGAGCTCCGCAGCCTCCGCGGCCAACTGATTGAGCTCTTCAACCCGCCTGCCAAGCTCGTTTTTCATCTCTATCTGCAGATCGGTCAGCCTCAGATGGATATTGCGGACAGCATCGGTAAATGAGACCGCCTGTTCGCGCAGGCTTGTCCGGACTGCGGCACTTTCGGGTGAGCTGCTCAACTCCTGCCAGATGTCGAAAAAATCATTCAGATAGCCGCCCAGCCCGTTCTCTCCAGGCTCCATGAAGATCACTTCCGCACCCCCGAAGGCCTCCAGCCGCATCTCCCAGTAAGCATGATGGGAACCGGAGCTTATCGCCTGGGCATGGTAAAATTCACTGCGGACCCGGGCGATCGTCGTGATCTCAACACCGTAGCCGGGGATGAGGGAAAACCCCGGGGCCAGTGCCGGAACCAGGGGGGCCATCTCCACCCGCTGGCGGCTGTAACCGGGAGTATTGGCGTTGGCCACATTCTGACCGCTGACAGCCATCCCCTTGAGCTGGGCCTTGAGTGCACTTCTTCCTGATTCAATGGAGCCAAATATGGTCATCGTCTCTCTCCTCAACAGGTAAGATCTAAACCGGAATCTAGTTCTCCGGAACAGCGGAGCTCACCGCGGTAATTGTAGGTGCCCCGCCCGGCGGAAAGGATGCCCTTTATCCTGAGGATCGCTTTTGAACCACACTGGACCAGCTGACGGTTTACCTTTTGCCCGGCTCTTGCAGCCAGGAGTCTTTTTGCAAGCAGCCTGCAGCTCTCTTTGCAGGAGCAGCGTTCTGCTCCTTCCGGAAGCTGTTCGATCATTCCGCCCAGGGGAGCGGTATCGGCCAGCGCCCTTTTCTGCTCTAGCAACTGCTCCCCCCGGCTAAGGAGAACCGCCCCGGCCTCCACTGCCGCCGCCAACCCCTGAAGATCCAGGGAGAGCAGCTGCCGCTGCATCCTTTCTTCCAGCCGTAAAAGATCCCCGGTCAAGCGGATCCCTTCCTTCAGGAGGCGGTCAAGATTGTCCGCAGGGCCGCTCATGATCGATCTTCTCCCTGCGGGGTGGAATGGTCATCGGGGGAGCGGAGCATGGCCCCGGCCAGCTTCCGCGGGTTGACCTCGTAAACGCCGCGGTCAATTTTCCTTTCAAGCTCCTGCAAACGGGCCGGATCTGATGATTCAATCTGACCTTCCAGCTGCTCCGCTTCCCTGAGCGCAGCCACAAGGCCGGAGAGTTCGCGGCGGTCGCCCGATGCCATCTGCTGCGCAGCATCATTTTTTTCCGTCCGGGATTGGTTTTTCTGCTCGAGCCCGCGGAACCGGTTCAGGATAAATTTATATAGGGAGTGAATTTCCATGGTTGCAGCGTCACTTCCTTGCTTCTATTTGCCCTTGAACGGGCCTCTCTTTATTTTAATCGGCAAAAAAAAAGTTTGTTTAAGGGAGGGGCACCCTTTCCAGCGCTCAAATTTGAAATCACCGACCCGGCCCGGACAGCTCCGGCCGCGCTCGGGGCAATATTCGACCCCTTCGATCTTGCCCCTACGTTTTCACAGACCCAACCCAGGAAAATCCGATTTCCGCCATCAGTCTCGATCTGATCGGGACTCCCGCTCAGCCTGAGGGTGGCTCGTTATGGATATCGCCAGCAACAGAGCGCCACCGGATTCTTCCGAAGCCGCCCCTTTCAACCCATTTTCTGCCTCCTGCCCGGTTATTACCAGGCAGCCCGGGGGAACAGCGGCCAGAGAACGCTTTTCCCCCCTTGCCCAGGCCGCTGCCTCCCTCCTTCCCGTTCCCCGCACCTCTCCATCGCTAACCTTGAACAGCTGTCCCTCGGGCCGTCCCGTTCGCGATCAAGGTTTTTTGCGGGCCACATTCTTTCGATGCCACCACCGTCCGTGCCACCGCTGGTAGTTCCAGGCGATCGTCGGAATGGGGCCGCGGAGATGAAGCCAGTACCGGGCCGGCACCGCCGCCTGCGGTTCGGTCCGTTCGATCTCGATATCTCCGAGAACAATACCCGGCCCCTGGTGGCGCTTGCGCAAGGCCACGATCTTCCCGCTGCCGTCGACGATCATGGAACCGGCCTCGTAATGGCCCCGGTATCTAAGCGGCGTCCAGGGAAGGGAGCATTCGATCTGACCGACATGGGCAGCATGGATAACCGGAGCACCGACATAGGCAGCAAAGGAGCGGACCGATTCGAGCGCGGTCTGCTCATTTTCCCTTTCCCAGCGCCCGGTCACCGCTTTTGGTACCCACTGCGGAACACTCCACCAGCAGCTTCCCCCGATGATCAGATCGACCTTTTCACGCAATCTTCTCGCCGTCTGCGAGCGCATGAATTCCCAGCAGAGGGAGACGCCAACTGATTGGGCTCCCAGATCGATGATCCCATCATCGGTTCCCCCGACGTAAAAACAGTTTTCCCACATTGTCGGTATATCCTTGTTGTGCCTGCCTGCAACCCCCTCTGGCGAAACAAGGAAAAAAGCATTTCGCACCACATTATCCTCATCCCGCAGAACAAAGGAGCCCCCAACATAGGCCTGATGCCGCTTTGCCAGATCGCGCAGCAGCTGCAACGCCGGTCCGTCCGGCGTCTGGATCGCTTCAGCGATGCGGGGATTGAACGCCATTCCCGTGGTGAAAAATTCTGGCAGGGCAATCCATTTCGCCCCTTTGGCCCCCGCCTCATCAGCCATCCTTTCGCAGGCTGCCAGATTGGCCTGAAGATCGCCTACTTTCGGTTCCAGTTGAATTGCAGCCACCCTTACCATTTTCGACAAATCACCCTCACTCCTCCTTTGGTATTGGCACCGGAGGCGCCCCATCCGCAAAAATTATAGCAATATTCTGTCACATCCGTCAACCGGATCGTCCCCCTTGTTCCAGGGCCAATGCTGCTACCGGGTGAATATTTGCAATTGGCAGTCAGATGGGGGATAATAGGTGTAAACATGAAGGAGGTGCGGCGGTGGATCCAAAGATCAAGGATCGCAAACGGACCGGTTCCAGGAAAAATTTAGCTACGGGATACAAGGTACTTCTTCTGCTGGTGGTGATCGCAGCGCTCGTCCTGACCCAGGTCAGGTTGGATCTTCCGGTTGAAAAATTGGCCGGGGAGTTTGCCAGCGAGCATTCCCGCTTCATCGAGATCGACGGGCTTAAAGTCCACTACCGGGATGAAGGCGCAGGCAAACCGCTGGTGCTGCTCCACGGCTGGTCGGCCTCGCTGCATACCTGGGACGGCTGGACCGAGAGCCTTGAAAAGGATTTCAGGGTGATCCGGCTCGATCTTCCTGCGTTCGGACTGACCGGGCCCGCTGCCGGAGCCGACTATTCACTCGATTTTTATGTGGATTTCCTCGACCATTTCCTCACCGCTCTGGGGATTGAAAAAAGCTATCTTGCCGGCAATTCTCTGGGGGGAGGGATCAGCTGGCTTTATGCAGCAAGATATCCGGAAAAGGTTGAAAAGATGATCTTGCTCGATGCCGCCGGCTACGAAATGGAGATGCCCTCGATCACAAAACTGGCCCGGCCGGGGATCGTGCGCTCCGTGATCAGATATATCACTCCCCGTTACGCGATCCGCTTTCTGGTCCATCAGGTTTATGGCGATGGCAAGAAGATTACCGCGGAGACGGTGAACCGCTATTACCGCCTGCTGCTGCGGGAGGATAACCGGGAAGTTCTTTTCACCGTCCTCGATAAAATTGAAGAGCGTAAAAACGAGGAAGCTGAACCGCTGCTGCGTGGTATCACCCTGCCAACCCTGATCATGTGGGGAGAGAAAGATGCCTGGATCCCCCTGGAGCTGGCGCACCGGTTCGAGCAGGATATCTCCGGCGCCCGCCTGATCACCTACGAGGGGGCCGGCCATATCCCCATGGAGGAGATCCCGGAGATAACGGCTCGAGATGCGCGGGAATTTTTACTGGAGCAGTAAGTAAAGGAAGGGCCGCCGGGGAGTAAACAACAGCTCAGGCCCGGGCCAGTGAAGCAGCAAAGGTGCAACCGCAGGCCAGGGCCTTGTTGATCTCCGGAACCAGTCTCTGCTTCTCCGGGGCCAGAAAGGAGGGAACCAGCGCTGCCACCCGGTCGGGCTCAAGCAGCCCGGTGTGCCCGAGAAAAACGCCCAGCATGATCAGGTTAGCCATCCTCTCCGCACCGCTCTGCCCGGCAAGCTCCCCCGCCGGGACGGGGATCACCTCGAGATCCTCCCGCCACACCATCTTTTCCACTCCGGGGATGAATGAGCTGTTGATCAACAGCAGCCCCCGGGGCAGCAGCCGCTCGCCAAATTTGTGCAGCGCCGGTTCGCTCATGGCGATGACGGCATCAGCCGCTCCGACAACCGGGGCCCCGATCCGCTCCCTGGAGAGAACCACGGTGCAGCTGACCGCCCCGCCCCTCATCTCCACTCCGTAGGAAGGCATCCAGGTTACCTCGCGACCTTCCTTCATCCCGCAGTAGGCCAGCAGGTCTCCGATCAGCAGCACCCCCTGCCCGCCGAAGCCGGCGATCAATACCGAGTACTCCATCCTCGTTCCCTCCCCGTTCAATCGCCTTTGAAGATCCCCAACGGATAGGCCGGGATCATCCTTTCCTCGACAAAGCGAAGTGCCTGCTCCGGTGAAAGGCGCCAGTTCGTCGGGCAGGCGGAGATAAATTCCACCATGGAAAAGCCCCTTTCCTCCAGCTGCGCGGCGAAAGCCCGGCGCACCGCCTCCCTGGCGCTGCGGATATGGACCGGGGTATGGCAGGATACCCGGGCAACGAAGACGCTGCCCGGCAGGGAAGCGATCAGCTCGGACATCTGCATGGGAAAACCGTCTCCCCGGGGTTTGCGTCCGGCTGGCGTGGTGGTGGTCTTCTGCCCGGGCAACGTGGTCGGGGCCATCTGCCCCCCGGTCATCCCGTAGAGGCTGTTGTTGACAAAGATAACGGTGATATTTTCCTGGCGGTTGGCCGCATGAATGATCTCGCTGATACCGATGGCGGCAAGATCCCCATCGCCCTGATAGGTCAGGACAAAGGAGTCCGGGTTGACCCGTTTAAAGCCGGCGGCCACCGCAGGTGCCCGGCCGTGCGGTGCTTCACAGCAATCCACGGCCAGGTAGTCGTAAAGGAAGACGCCGCAGCCGACGCCGATCACGGCGACGGTGCTGCCGGCCAGCCCGAAATGATCGATCGCCTCGGCCACCAGCCGGTGCACCACCCCGTGGTGGCAGCCCGGGCAAAAGTGAAAGGCGCTCTCCCTGAGGGAAGAGGGCCTCGCAAATACCTTCTTACCGGTTAACCCCTCCATCGCCGCAGCTCACCCGCTTTCATGATCCGCTCGATCTCCTGCTCGATCTGCTCCGTTGTCGGCACCGCCCCGCCGGGGTAGCCCTTGAAATAGACGGTGCCGCTGCCGGCGCAGGCCAGGCGGACATCGTCGAGCATCTGACCGGTATTCATCTCCACCACCAGAAGGCGCCCCGCCGCCGCGGCGGCGCGTTGAATCTCCGCTTCGGGGAAGGGAAACAGGGTCACCGGCCTGATCAGGCCCACGGCCAACCCGCGCCGCCGGACCCGCTCCACCGCCGTGCGCACGATGCGGCAGCAGGACCCGTACGCCACCACCACCAGGCTGCAGCGCGGTGGGCAGTCCACCTCGGCGCGGACCTCCTGACGCTTGATCGCCTCGTACTTGTCGTAAAGTTTCCAGTTATGTGCGGTCATCTCGCCATCCCGCAGGTAGAGCGACTTGAGCAGGCGGGGTTGACGCAGGCGAGCCCCGGTAAGGGCCCAGGCAGGAGGATCGGGTACCGGCAGGGCCGGTCGCGGCAGCAGCGGTTCCTTCATCTGCCCCAGGATCGCATCGCCCAGAATCATCACCGGATTGCGGTAGTGGAAGGCGAGTTCGAAGGCGGTGCCGGCCAGATCGTACATCTCCTGCACCGAGGAGGGAGCCAGGACCACAAGGCGGTAATCGCCGTGCCCGCCGCCGCGGGTGGCCTGTTTGTAATCGCCCTGGGTCGGGGCGATCCCGCCCAGCCCCGGCCCGCTGCGGGTGATATTGACCACCACCGCCGGCAGCTCCGATCCGGCCATGTAGGAGAGCCCCTCCTGCATCAGCGAGATCCCGGGGCCGGAGGAAGAGGTCATCGCCCGCGCTCCGGCTGCCGAGGCCCCCAGAACCATATTGATCGCCGCCAGTTCGCTCTCCGCCTGGATAAAGGTGCCTCCGGCCTGCGGCAGCTCCGCCGAGAGATATTCGGGAATATCGTTCTGCGGGGTGATCGGGTAACCGAAATAATAGCGGCAGCCCGCATCAACCGCCCCCATGGCCAGGGCCACACTGCCTTTGGCCAGAATCTTTTCCGTCAATATGCTCCCCCTCTTTCCGCCCAGCCGGGCAGCTTCCTTACCACCGGTACACCTCCAGCGCCACATCGGGGCAGGTTTCAGCGCACCGGGCGCACCCCGAACAGCTGCTGTCATCAGCGGTTGCCGCTACCGGGTAGCCGCTGCGGTTTCTCCGGTTGAGATCGATGTAGAGAACCTTCTTGATACAGGCAAGCACACAGTAGCCGCAGCCCTTGCACCGCTCCATATCGACAATCACCCGACCCACTGCCGCACCTCCTTGCTGCTGGACCGAAACAAAAAACCCTTGCGCTCTTGACCGACAAGAGACGAAAGGGTTCCTTCCGCGGTACCACTCTTTTTGACGGCGGCTCAGGATGAGCCCCGCCCGCTCAACGACCGTAACGCGGCCAACGGCCGTGCCTATTCACCCGGCGGCTTTCGGACGGCGGCTCACGGAGGAGTTCTCCCTGCCGGAGATACCGCCTTTTCAGCTGCGGCGGCTCTCTGCAATCTTCCGGGCAGGAGTACTGGTTCCAGTCATTGCCTTTGCAAGTAAATTAAAGATACTATACCCAAGGCACCGACCAAAGTCAAGCACTTTTTTCCTGGCAGATAAATCTGCGCCTACCGCGGGGACGGAGGCAGCAACTGTTGCGGGGACAGACCTGTCCAAGAGCAGCCTGGCATTGCCATGCCAAAATAGGTGACCAACTGGCTCGCATGATCAAACCGCTAAATATCTTCAATTAAAGGTGGTAACAGCAGTTACGGGCCCGCTGCCGGGTATTGCCCCTGACAGTTCGCCCGTTGGCCTAATTTTGTTCTTCCGTTGCCAACACTTCGACCACATGGGGCTGGCTTGCTGGAAACATCTTGCAGTCGTCTCAAGCAGACGGCGCGCCCGGAATGACCCGGTAATATTACCGGCCAGATCTCCCGGCGCTGCCTTCCCAAGCCACCGGGCATTTCCGATCTGGAGAGGCTCCCGCCGGGAAGAGAGAGGCTGTGGCCGTTTTTCGACCCGGCTAGCCGGCCCCCCCCGGGCCCATCAGCGCCTCGACCCCTTCCATGAATTTGCGCCAGTTGACATCCTCCATGTACTGCATGAACAGCAGTTCTTCGATGCGGTTGTCCCGGATAAACTGCAGGATATCCTTGCCTGCGGCAGCGGTGCTGTAGAAGCGCGAATCCACCACATAGATCTCCTCGTAGTGCGGCAGCAAAAAGGGCACCAGCGCATTGCCAAAGGAGTCCTTCACCACCAGGATTTTTTTTCCGTTCTTCACCGCTGTCCTGATCACCCCCCAGGTTCCACCGCCCGAGCTGATAAAAACAAGGTACTTATCGGTCTTGCTGGCCGCATATTGCAGATCGATGACCGCACTTTCCCGGGCTTCCCGTGCATAATACTGCGTGAATTGATGCTCCGTGAAGGGCAGGTAGACCGTGAGAGTATCGGGGTTCTTCTCCAGGTTATGATCAAGGGTTTTCGAGTAGGAGCTGCCGAGAAAACCCTCCAGATCGACCTTCCGGTATCTATCCAGAGGCACGGGCTGCTCCCCCCGTGCCTTCATGAAGGCACAGTAGCCATAATAGGCGCCCAGGGCTGTCCAGTGGTGGTCCGTTCGAAAATAGAGATATTCGCTCTTATGTTTATTCAGGACATCGTACACGTTTACCGAGCGGATTCCGGGCTTCAGCCTGCTGTTCAGGTAGACCAGCGCTTCATTCTGGGAATCGGTGATCTCCCGGTACCTTTTGAGCTGAACAAACTCGCTGTTGGTCGGAGCGATCATGGAATAGATCCTGACGGCTCCATCGACCCTGGCCCGGTATTGGTTCAGCACAGCAGCATAGTAATCGATATTTTCCTTGTTGAATTTGAACAGCTGCACCGCCCGGCCATCCACCACGATCCAGTAGCCCACATTTTGCCCGTCGCCGTCCATTCCCGGCAGCAGATCGTTCTCCGCCGGTTCTTCGGTCTCCCCGGGCTCTTCCGAGGGTCCTTCTTGACCCGTTTCGGTATGCTTCGACAGCTCCTCCGGGGCGGTGACGATGGTAATGCCGGGGCCCAGCAGGGAGCAGAGCTGCTGGATCTTACGGCTCGTTTTGACAATGCTGTCGCGAAAGATGAAGGTGTCGCTGTAATAGTTCTCCATGCGGCGAAAGTAGGCCCCGCTGCAAAGGGCCTCGATGCTGAACTCGGGCCGCTTTTCCAAAGCGCGGTGCTCGAGTTCCGAAACTGTCGCCTTTTCTGTGTTGAAAAGATTGGCCAGCCCCAGAAAGGCGATGACAACCAGAAATAGGATTGCCTCTGTCCGCAATTTTTTGCTCATCTTCAACCTCCGTTTCAAGATCAAGCAACCTTCTCTTTCACCCCGAGGCAACCGGGCAGCAGTTTCCCGGCCCCTAGAACCTGAAATAAAGAAAGGGGTTGTACGATTGCCCTACCAGAAATATAATTGACAGCGCCAGCACCGCAATACAGGCCAGAGGCTGGAGCACCCTTTCCACCACGGAACCTCTCCCCGGCTTTCCGGGAAAGATCTTCTTCAGCCGTTTGCCCAGACGCTTTGCCAGCGGGGTGCAGCCGACGGCGGCGATGAGCAGAAACGGGGCGTTGTTCAGAAAATGGATCGAGACCTCGGGTCCGGAGAAGGCTGATCCTTTCAGACCGAACATGATGCCGAGAAAGTTCAGTGCTAGCTTCAGATCCAGATGATAGAAAAAGACCCAGCCGACCAGTACCGCCACCCACAGATAGACCCTGGAGACAATCGCAGGCAGCTTTTCGAACACCGCTGAAAGAAATAACTTTTCCATCACGACCAGGACAAAGTAGTAGAGCCCCCATAGCACAAAGTTCCAGCTGGCGCCGTGCCACAACCCGGTCAGCGACCATACCACCAGAAGATTTGCCAGCTGGTGCCTTCTGTTTCCACCCAGGGGGATGTACAGATAGTCCCTGAAAAAGCTGCCCAGCGAGATATGCCAGCGCCTCCAGAACTCGGTGGCGGACCTGGAGATATAGGGGTAGTTGAAATTTTCCCGGTAGGTAAAACCGAACATCTTTCCAAGGCCGATGGCCATATCGGAGTAGCCGGAGAAGTCAAAATAGATCTGCAGCGCAAAGAGAAAGATCCCCAACCAGGCTCCGGTGACCGGCAGCCGCGAATAATCTGTCCCCAGAAAATTCTCGCAAATTTTGCCCGCCGTGTTGGCCAGCAGCACCTTTTTGCCCAGACCGGTCACGAAACGGCTGACTCCGTAGTTGAACTGCGCGAAGGTTTCCTTCCTTCCGTCGATCTCCGCGGCAATCTCCCGGTAGCGCACGATCGGTCCCGCCACCAGCTGATGGAAAAGGGAGACAAATAGCAGCAGCTTGAAAAAAGATCGCTGCGCCTCGCTCTCGCCGCGATAGACATCGACCACGTAAGAGATCGTTTGAAAGGTGTAGAAGGATATCCCTATGGGCAGGCCGAAAGCGGTCGCCTGCAGCTCCGATCCGAGAAGGCTGTTCAGGCTGGTAGCGATAAAGCCGTAATATTTGAAAAAACCGAGGATCAACAGGTTGCCCGTTACCGAGATAACCACCGCGGCCTTCCCTTTCCAGTTGCCGCGGTTCCGGCCCGCCGCCAGACCGTTGAAATAGTCGAAAAGGGTCGAAAAGATCAGGATCGTGACCCAGACCGGCTCACCCCAGGCATAGAAGGCCAGGGAGGTGAGGATCAACAGCCAGTTGCGATAGGTTCTGCTCCTGAACGTATAGTATAAAAAGAGATTTACCGGTAAAAAAACACAGAGAAAAAACAGGCTGGAAAATACCAACTGCACGGCCTCCCCGGATACTTGCTGGAATCATTTCTACAGATTTAAAAACGTCTCACTTCTCTTTGCTGCAGCCGAGGACGCAGGCTGGAAGGCTGCCGTTGCAGCCGCCCGATAGTTACCCGGGGCTTTTCAGCCGCTCATGCCTGTCAGAAGGAAATCTTACCCCCTGACCCCTTTTAATGGAAAAACCCCCGGGTATATCTCTCCGGGGGGCTCCTTCGATCCGGTAATCATATCGTTTAACAGCCACAACGAAAAACCTTCTTTGCCGGCACGTTTATGATCGCTCCGCTTTGTTCAGCCTTTCAGGCAAGCGGTTTATCTGCTGCTCCCTTTCAGGAAGGGAAATTATACCGCACATCCTTCGAACCGGGATCAGATGAACCGCCGTTCAAGACAATTTAATCATATCAGCAGCAACTTTTCAATGACTCTTCCTTCAAGATCGTGTCAAGGCACTGTAGGTTAAAGCGAACCCCACGGACGGCTCAGACAATCATTTGACCATCTATCCCTTTTAATGCATTCCGTGTTAAACTGTCCTTTCCGTTAAACAGGGGGATATTCCCGCTATATTCTTTGCCCAGTATTTTCTCCCTTGCTCGTTTCAACTCCTTTTTAACCTCTTGATCAATTTCGACTATGGGTGGGGGCGACTTTTTAGCTGCCAGGTAATGCGCACGGACCGGTTCTTTATCTGCCCTTACCGCCCGCATGCTGGCCATATTACTGACACCATTTGTGCTCCAGGCCATTGGTCGGCTGCTTAACCTGGCCGAAAGGATATAGCTGACATGCCCCTCGGCACTGCAGCCAACACTGGGATGCTTTACCGAGGCCTCAATCCCATCCCAATTGTTTTTGATATACCTTATGGTGTCTTGTACCCTCCTCTGCCTGGGGGGCCTTTCAGCGAGCTCCAGGGCCTC
>JAAZPS010000110.1 GCA_012797095.1 Bacillota bacterium
AACGCCGGCTGCGCCGGGAGCAGCACCACCTTGAAGAGCAGATCCAGGCAGCCGAGAAGACCCTCACCCGCTACGAGAAGCTTCTCTCCACTCCCGATGACTACGGTGACTTCAACCGCCTGCGCGAGCTGAACGAGGGACTGAGCGGTGCTCAACAGCAGCTGGGCAACCTGCTCGGCCGCTGGGAAAAGGTCGGCCTGCAGCTGGAGCGGCTCCGGGAGGAGGGCTGAAGGGCCAGTCTTTTTCGGCCGTTTCATTCACCCTGCCGCAACCCTTTCCCTTCAAGGGGGGGCAGGATGCTGCCCCAACAGAACAACATTAAAATGGGACAAACAGGTACGTCCCTCCTGTCCCACTTTGTCCTAGCGATCCTGCTGTGCTTCCTTCTCCGCCCGGAAGATCAACACAGTGTACAGCCCGACCACAGCCAGGGTAAAGCCGATAAAAAGTGGCATGAATAGGGGTGCAAGGGCCGCAGCCCGGCCCAGGGCGATGGCGATCACGCTCCAGAGCAGGTAGGTGAAACTGATTGCCACCGCTGCTTTGGTCCAGGTGAGCAGCTCCATGGCCAGGCTCAGGGAGTGCTGCGAGCTCCCCTTTTTAGAAAATCGAGGTCCGAAGATCCTGATCAGGGTCAAAAAAAGGTACAAAAGCAGTTCGGTGACAAAAAGGGCCGGCACCATACCCTTGCCGCCCCAGGCGTCCGGCGTTCCCCGGAAATCGAAATGGCGGGGCACCTCCGGGGGCAGCTGACTCCAGTATTTAAACAGCAGCACCCCTCCTGCAAGGATCGCTGCCGCCGCAGCGATCTCCAGCAGAGATTCGATCCGGGAATAGCGTAACTTCATTTTCGGTCCCTCCCCCGGGGGTATCTGCCAGTAATTATACAACAGCGGCCGCGTTTGGGGTATTCCGGCTGGTGCGACAAATGGTGCGTGCTATTTGCCCAACATCACCATGGCAAGTCAGCTGCGTTCCCTTTTCCCCGCTGCCATTATCAACATTAAAAAGTAAGATATCTTTCGCTTATTCCCACTTCATGCTACAATTGGGCCAACAAGCGAGAGGGGTGATCCAATGAAAGGCTATGATCCGATGCAAAAAAATGGGTTGCGGGAACCTCTGCCGAGCCGTAATCAGGTTAAAGGGGCAGATCCTGCCATGACCCGTGACAGCGGTTCTCCGGTGATCAACAATCAGGATACGATGACCGCGGGTCCCGGGGACCGCAGGTAATCCAGGATGTCTGGCTCCTGGAAAAGCATGCCCACTTCAACCGCGAGGTGATCCCGGAGCGGCGGATGCACGCGAAGGGCTCCGGTGCCTTCGGCGAATTTGTGGTGACCGGTGATATCACCCGTTATTCCAGGGCCCGGCTCTTTTCCGAAGTCGGCAAGAAGACCGGGCTGTTCATGCGCTTCTCCACCGTAGCCGGCGAGCGCGGCGCTGCTGATGCGGAACGAGATATCCGCGGCTTCGCTATGAAATTCTATACCGAGGAGGGAAACTGGGATCTTGTGGGCAACAATACGCCGGTCTTCTTTTTCCGGGATGCGAAGAAATTTATCGACTTGAATCATGCCATCAAGCGCGATCCCCGCACCAATATGCGCAGCCCCAACAACAACTGGGATTTCTGGTCATCGCTGCCCGAGGCCCTGCTGCAGGTAACGATCACGATGAGCGATCGCGGAATTCCCTCCTCGTACCGCTATATGCACGGGTTCTCCAGCCATACCTACAGTTTGCTCAATGCGGCCAACGAGCGCATCTGGGTCAAGTTCCATTTTCGCAGCCGTCAGGGGATCCAGAATCTGACGGATCAGGAGGCTGAGATGGTTGTGGCCAGGGATCGGGAGAGCCATCAGCGGGATCTTTACACCGCCATCGAGCAGGGCCTCTTCCCCCGCTGGACCATGTTCATCCAGGTGATGACCGGGGAGCAGGCCGAGCAGAGCCCCTTCAACCCCTTCGACCTGACCAAGATGTGGCCGAAGAAGGACTTCCCCCTCATCGAGGTGGGCGAGATCGTCCTGAACAAAAACCCCGACAATTACTTTGCCGATGTCGAGCAGGCAGCCTTCAACCCGGCCAACAATGTTCCCGGCATCGGCTTTTCTCCAGACCGCATGCTCCAGACGCGCATCTTTTCCTACGGGGATGCCCAGCGTTACCGCCTCGGGGTGAATCACCATCAGATTCCGGTGAACAGCCCCCGGGGGGTGAGCAGCCCGCACAGCTTTCACCGCGACGGCTCGATGAGGGTGGACGGCAATATGGGCAGCGAGCTTCATTATGAACCGAACAGCTACGGCAACTGGCTCGATCATCCCGCACTGGCGGAGCCGCTCCAGGAGGGGGGCACGATCGAGCACCATGATTTCCGCGAGGATGATCACGATTATTTCAGCCAACCGGGTCTCCTTTTCCGTCAGATGAGCCCGGAGCAGCAGCTGGTCCTATTTGAAAATACCGCCCGGAATATGGGCGATGCCACCCTGCAGATCAAGCACCGCCATATCAACCATTGCTATATGGCGGATCCGGCCTACGGCCGGGGTGTTGCCGAGGCGCTTGGCCTCGATCTCGCCGAGGTGGATCTCGCGCCGATGCGCTCCGACAGCCGCGCCGTATGGGAGGAAGATAATGCCCGCGGCGCTGCCGCGCTGAATATCCCCACCGCCCCGGTCGAGCCCGCCTCGGCGAAAGGACTGCCGCCGCAGGGTCGCGAGACCAACGCCGCAGATCCGGCCGAGCTCTACAGCTGGGAGGACGATCCCCAGCTGCTGTAGGATTGTGGAATCGGGTTTGACCGACAGCAGGCAGCCGGGATCTAGAGGGCACCGTTCACTTCAGGGGGCTGCTCCAGAATGGCGCAGCCCCGGCTTCTTTTAAAAGAGCCGCAGCCGCTTAGCAGCCCTCAGCACGGTGGATCATCGCTGATCAAAGGGAGTCCCGGGCCCTAGAGAAGGCTCAGGCCCCTTGCGGCCAGCTGCTGCCGGGCCTGCTCGAGCGCTGCCGCCGTCGGCTCGGTGAGCTCCTTCAGGGTATAGTCCAGCCCCAACCGCGGGTATTTGCTTGTGCCGAGGCGGTGGTACGGGATCAGCTCTACCGCCCCCTCGAAGGCAACCCCGTCCAGCAGATCGGCGATCCCCCCGAGGTTTTCCGGATCATCGGTGCAGCCCGGGATCAAAGGTATTCTGATGAGAAAATTGTTGCGGCGCCGCTCCGCCGCTGCAGCAGCCAGATTCTTCAGAATGATCTCGTTGCCCTGCCCGGTCTGCTGCCGGTGCCGCCGGGAATCGCTCAGCTTCAGATCCATGATCAGGTAGTCGGTCAGCTCAAGAAATGCTTTCATCACCGCAGGGGCGGCAAAACCGCAGCTCTCCACGGCGGTATGCAGGCCCCGGGCGCGGCCGGCCCTGAGCAGGGCGAGTGCGAATTGAGGCTGCATCATCGGCTCCCCTCCCGAGAGGGTCAGCCCCCCGCCCGAAGAGCGGTAGTAGGCTTCATCCTTCATTATCTCCGCCAGCACCTCGTCAACGGTAACCTCGCGGCCCACCGTTTTCAGGCACCCCGAGGGGCACCGCTCGACGCAGCGGTAACAGTCCCGGCATCTCTCCCGGTCCAGAAGCGGCCCCTGCTCCCCGACCCGGATGGCCCCCTCGGGGCAGCCCTCCTCGCAGCGGCGGCAGCCGATGCAGCCCTGCGCCGCGGGCATCAGCTGGGGCCGGCTGCTCCACGATTCGGGGTTCTGGCACCACTGGCAGCGCAGGGGGCAGCCCTTCAGGAAGACCGTTGTTCTGATCCCGGGGCCGTCATGAATGCTGAACCGCTGAATATCAAAGATGAGTCCCTTGCTTTCGTCCACTGAAACTCCTCTGCCTTCCATCTTGACCTGGAAAATCACGTGTATTATAATCAAGTTATCACTATTGTGTCAATATACTAAATATACAGGAGCAGGCTGCCCGGTCTGCCGCACCCGCCCTTTTCCGGCCGGCCGCCGCCCCTGAAAATCAAAAGGAGGGTTCATCATGGCCCTGGCCGCAGAGTCCGGCGCCGCCGAGCGCATCGCCATGCTCCGTGCCGATCTGATGGAGGAACCCTACTCCATCTGTCTGGAGCGCCCCCTGCTGCTGGATCATTACTGGCGTTCGGGGGCCGCCCGGGGAAAACATTTCTACCTGCAGCGCGCCGAGGCGCTGGCCCATATCTATGCGCACCGCCGACCGGTGATCTACCGCGGTGAGCTGATCATCGGCAATATGAGCTCCAAACGGATCGCCGCCAACTACTACTCCGAAGGCGGCTCGATCAATATCCTCGAGGATATCTTCAAGCTGGAGCGCCGCGCGGTGATCCCGCTGCAGCTGAGCAAGGCCGAGAGGAATAAGCTGCTCTCCCTGGGGCTGCGCCATCTCTTCCGCAGCGTCGGGGCCAAAGCGCTGCTCCATCCTCGCTGGTTCCGTTACTTTCTGGATATCTTTCGGGCGAAGAAATATTTCATCACCGAGGAGGCGGGGATCTCGCACCTGGTGCCCGATTACGAGCTGGTGATTAAAAAGGGGCTCCGCCAGATCGACCGGCAGGCCGAACGGAAGTTGGCCGGTGAAGGGCTGAGCCCGGATCAGGAGGCTTTTTACCAGGGATTGCGCCTGGTCGTCCGGGGGATCCGCCAGATGGCCCTGAACCTGGCCGTGGAGGCGGAGCGGCTGGCAGCCGGGGAGAGCCCGGAGCGCGCCCGCGAGCTGCTGGAGGCGGCGGCGATCTGCCGCCGGGTTCCCTACAGGGCGGCGCGGACCTTCCAGGAGGGGCTGCAGTCGGCCTGGCTGATCCATGTCGCTTTGAACCTGGAGGATTTCGAACAGGGGATCTCCTTCGGCCGGCTGGACCGCTTCCTGTACCATCTTTATCTCGAAGATCTCAAGACGGGCCGCCTGACCCCGGAGCGGATCCGGGAGCTGCTCGCCTGCTTCTGCCTGAAATGCGGTGAGACGATCCCGCTCTACTCGGAGAGGATCAACCGCTATATCGGCGGGCACGCCGTCGGGCAGGGGATCACCCTGGGTGGGGTGGACTGCAAGGGAAACGATACCACCAACGGGCTCTCCCGTCTGGTCCTGGAAGCGTTTCAGCAGGTGATGACCCGCGAGCCGAGCCTTCACGCCCGCATCCACAGCCAGACCCCTTCCTGGTTCGTGGAGGCCTGTGCCGGGCTGATCCAGACCGGCTCGGGTAAGCCGGCGCTGTTCGGGGATAAGCAGGTGATCGCCGCCCTGGAGCATGCCGGCTTTGAACCGGAGCACGCCCGCGATTACGCCGTCATCGGCTGCGTCGAGATGGGCAGCCAGGGCCGAACCTACAATTCTTCCGATGCCGCTCTTTTCAACCTGCCCATCTGCCTGGAATTTGCGCTCAACCGGGGTCGCCGCTTCAACAGCCGCAGCCGCCTCGGAGCGAAGACAGCGCCGCTCGGCACCGTGAACAGCTTTGACGATCTGCTGCGTCTTTTCCGGGAGCAGATCGAGCACGGCACCGCCGAGATGGTCCGGGTGCTCACCCGTCTGGAGCAGGCCTACCGGATCTACCGGCCCACCCCTTTGAACTCCATGCTCACGCAGGGGTGCCTGGAGAAGGGCCGCGATGTCACCTGGGGCGGCGCGCTCTACGATTACACCTCCGTCCAGGGAGTCGGCCTGGCCGATGCCGGCGAGGCTCTCTACGCCCTCAAGCGCCTTGTTTTCGAGGAGAAAAGATATACCCTGCCCGGGCTGGTCAAGATCCTGAAGCGTGATTTCCGCGGCCACGAGGCCCTCCAGACCGAGCTGCTCAACCGTTTCCCCCGTTACGGCAATGATCACCCCGCAGTGGATCGGATGGTCCAGACCGTGGCCGATATCTACAGCGAGGCGGTCACCAGCCACACCAATTCCCGGGGGGGCCGCTATATCTGCGGATTCTACTCGATGACCTGCCATCACGGTCTCGGGCGGATGACCGGGGCCCTGCCCAACGGGCGGCCTGCCGGCTTCAGGTTGTCCAACGGCCTCTCGCCGGCCGACGGCGCCGATCGGCTCGGCCCCACGGCGCTGTTGAACTCGGCCTGCCGTATCGATACGGTGAACTGGGCCAACTGCTGTGCCCTCAATATCAAGTTCGAGAAGCCCCTGCTCCAGGGGGAAAAAGGGCTGCACACCCTTACCTCCCTGATCGGTGCTTACTTCGCGCAGGGCGGGATGCAGCTCCAGATCAATGTCCTTGATACCGCGGAGCTGCGCCAGGCCCGGGAGAACCCCGCCGCCTACCCCGGCCTGCTGGTCAGGGTCTCGGGATACTGCGCCTATTTCAACGATCTTTCCCCCGAAGTGCAGGATGAGATCATCGCCAGGACCGCCCACTGTCTCTAGAAAGCCCCCGAAAAGGGTACCGTCAATTCACCGACCGGCACTGGAAACAGTAGCCGGTCTTCTGCTATTCGGACCTTAAATACCCCCCTTGGGGGCCTCCCCAAAGCCTCCTCCCTCCCCCGATTAGACCACCCCAGCCCTCTCCCTTGAGGGGGACACCGGGATCGGACGGGCCCGACCCTGATTCCGGTGCGCTGACTTTTACTTGCTGAGGCTGATCCCCATACAGATTTCTGCAGCAGCTGAAGGGGGTTATCCCCGCGCTCCGGGCCCGGGGGGGGGAGGAAGGTGTGCTCCGGTAACCTACTTGCTGAAGGTATTAGTTGGACTATAGCGAATATGCTTAATAGTGAAATATCGGGAGGGAACGGGGTGATCATCGCCGGGCGGCAGCAAAGGTCCCTCCAGCGTAAGCGCTGCTGCAGAGGGATGATCAATTCAAACGGCTAGGAGGTCGAATATTCATGATCATCGATAATCATGTCCACCTGTTATTCGAAGAGAGCGATCCGCAGTCATTTCTGCGGGGCTGTATCCGCACGGGCACAGCGATCTTTACCCGGGAGAGCGGGCAGGGCGCCGATCCCGACGCGCTCTATGAAAACAGCATGGCCATCCTCTCCGACCGTGAGGGCGACAAGCTCGTTGCCCGGATGGACGAGGCCGGGATCGACCGGGCGATCCTGCTGCCCCTGGACCTGGGCCTCGGCTGCAGCGAACCGGCGGTCACCGAGCCCGGCTATCTCAATGCCGCCGAGAAGAACCGCCTTTCCTTCGAGGCGACGCAGAGACACAGCGGCCGGCTCTTCACCTATCTGGGCGTCGATCCACGGCGCCGGGGCGCCGCCGCCCTCTTCCGCAGGGGGCTCGAAGAGTGGCAGACCAAGGGGCTGAAGCTGCATCCCGCAGCCGGATTCTATCCCCACGATCCCCTCTGCAACCCCCTCTACGAGATCGCCCTGGAGGCGGGCGTACCGGTGGTGATCCATTCCGGAACCGAGCCCGCCCCCCTGAAGGCGCACTTCTCCCAGCCCTGCTATATCGATGCCGTCGCCGCCGACTACCCCGATCTGAAGATCATCATCGCCCACTGCGGCCACGGCTGGTGGCGGGAGGCCCTCGACCTGGCCCTCTCCAAGCCGAATCTATATGTCGATTTTTCCGGCTGGCAGCTGGAGTATTCGGGCCGCCCCGATTACCTCTACCGGCCCCTGCGCGCAGCGATCGATCTCCTCGGCCCCTGGCGGGTCCTCTTCGGCACCGACGGCTCCCTCACCGATATCATCGTGCCGCCCCACGAATGGGTCAAGGCCTGGCGCGAACCGCAGAGCGCCGCCGGAATCAGCTTCGCCGCGGAGGAGCTCGCCATCGTCCTCGGGGGCGCAGCGGCGCGGCTCCACGGCTGGGACTAGGACCCCCCTGTTGAAAAGATTCCCTGGGGGACCACATCTAGATATATTCTTGAAAGTCTGAAAATCTGAGAAAAGGAAGGATGAGAAGATGGCTATCGTTACGTCTGACCAGTACAGAGAGCGGCTCTACGGGATGAAGAAAAATATCTATATGGGGGGAGAGATCATCGGCCGGGACGATCCCCGCCTCAAGCCGGGGATCGATCTCATCGCCGATACCTTTGACCGCGTCGAGGACCCCCGCCTGAAAGAGACGATCATCACCGAGTCTCATCTCACCGGGGAGAAGATCCACCGGCTCAATCATATCCACCAGAGCTCCGACGACCTGCTGAAGAAGCAGGAATGCACCCGCCTGCTCTGCCAGCAGGCCGGGGGCTGCATCATGCGCTGCATGGGCATCGACGCCCTCAATGCCCTCTCCGTGGTGACCAAGAATTGCGACGACGCTTTTGGCACGGAGTACTATTCCCGCTTTGTCGAGTTCATGAAGTACTTCCAGAAAAATGATCTTGTGGGCAACTGCGCCCAGTCCGATATCAAGGGCGATCGCTCCAAGCGGCCCTTCGAGCAGACCGATCCCGATCTTTACCTGCGGATCATCGAGAGGAAGAAGGACGGTATCATCGTGCGGGGCTGCAAGGCGCATAACTCCAACGCGCCCTTCTCCGACGAGATCGTCGTTGTCCCGACCCGGCTGATGACCGACGCGGACGCCGACTGGTCCGTCGCTTTCGCTATCCCCGCGGATACCCCAGGGGTCAAGCAGGTCGCCCGGATCACCACCCCGCGGCCGCGCAAACATATCCATACGGCGCACTTCTACGGCATCGCCGACTCCACGACCATCTTTGACGATGTCTTCGTCCCCTATGAGCGGGTCTTTCTCTGCGGCGAGACCTATTTCGCCAGCATGCTGGCGATGCTCTTCGCCACCTTCCACCGGCACAGCTATACCGGGTGCAAGCCGGCCATCACCGACCTGATCCTCGGCGCCTCCTCCCTTGTTGCCGATTACAACGGCGTCGGCGCTGCCTCCCATGTCAAGGATAAGCTCTCCGACCTGATCGCCGTCGGCGAGCTGGTCTACGCCGCCGGGATCGCCGCCTCGGTGAAATCGACCCAAAGTACCTCCGGCACCCATGTCCCCGATATCGTCTACACCAATGTGGGTCGCTACCACGCCGGGGTCAGCCTCTACCACGAGTTCGAGACCCTCGCCGATCTGGCCGGAGGGCTGCCGGCGACCATGCCGCTGGAGGATGAATTCTTCAGCCCCGAGACCAAACCACTGCTCGATAAATATATGATGCGCCGCGACGGCGTCTCCGCCGAAAACCAGCACCGCCTCTTCCGGGGTATCTCCGATATGATCTGCTCTACCTTTGGCGGACTGGCTCTCATCGGCGGTCTCCACGGCGGCGGCTCCCCGGTGATGGAGAAGATCGCCATCCGCAACCAGTACGACATCGAATCCCGCAAACGGCTCGTCAAGATGCACTGCGGAATCAAGGACTGACAGCCCC
>JAAZPS010000111.1 GCA_012797095.1 Bacillota bacterium
ACCCATACCCGGTGGAATGGGCAACCCGACCATGCTTCTGGGATCGGGTTTTCTCTGCGAGCCGCGCTACAAGTGGTTCCAGGCCATCGCCACCCGTTTTGTCGATGTTCCCGTCTTCAGCAGCGATCCCCTGGCCCCGCCGTGGGATGTTGACCCCCACGATCCCCGCATCGCCGCCCATTACAAGGATCTGCTGCGCGAGGATCTGCATGCCCAGGTCGAATTCCTTGAGAAACACACCGGCCGGAAACTGGATCTGGACGAACTGCGCGGGATCATGGCTCTTTCCCACGAAGCGCTGGCCTACTGGCGGGATACCCTGCTGCTGCGTGAGGCTGTCCCCTGTCCGATGGGCTCGACCGACTACTTCTCCGCGATCATTCCGCAGATGTACATGGTTGGCGAGCAGGACGCTGTCGACTTTTACCGGGAGATGTACCACGAGGTCAAGGACCGGGTTGAACGCAAGGTGGGCATCGTCGAGGAAGAAAAATACCGTCTGGTCTGGTTCGGGCTGCCGCCGTGGTTCAACCTGGGCTTCTTCAACTACCTGGAATCATTCGGGGCGGTCGTCGCCCTGGAGTCGACCTACAATGTCGGTGATTGGTTTGAAGTTGCGCTGGACGACCCCCTGGAAGCGATTGTCGAACGGGCCTGGGTGCGCACTGTCAGGATGCACGAATACGGCACCGAGGCGATGCCCGAGCTCTGCAATCCCGCTGTCTTCGGCGGTTTTGTCGGAAGCGATATGCTCAAGGAAGCGGTGGAGCAGTTCCACCTCGACGGGGCGGTAATGCACCTGACCCGCTCATGCCGCGCCGTCTCTTTCGGCGAGGTCCACAGCCGGAACCGCCTGGCCGAGATCGGGGTGCCCTCGCTGATCTTTGAAAGCGACATGGCCGATCCCCGCCTCTGGTCCGATGCCCAGATCAAGACAAGGGTGCATGCCTTTATCGAAACCCTGGCCGGCAGGGCTTCCGGGCGCTAGGACACGACCGGCCGGAGAGCGTCCCCGGCTTATCTTACAGTAAGGAGAGATCGAATCATGCAAAAATTAACAGGGCTGGATCGCGCGGCAGCGATAGCGGCACACCCCGACGCACGGGTCAGGGAGCTGCGGCAGGAAAGCGGTAAAGCGGTCATCGGCTATATCTGCTGCTTTGCACCGCCCGAGATTATCAGCGCTGCCGGAGCGATCCCCTACCGGATCACCGGCCGGCCCGGCGAGCCGACCGCCGAAGCCGATGCCTACATGGAACCGTACGGCTGCACCTATGTGCGCAACGTTTTCACCCAGGGCCTCAAAAAAAGGCTCGATTTTCTGGATGGACTGGTGATCTCGCACAGTTGCGATATGATCCAGCGCCTTTACGGGATCTGGACCTACTACCATCCCTTCCCCTATTCGCGCCTCTTCAATGTCCCCCATCAGGTGACCCCCCGGGCAGAGCGCTTTTTGAAGCGCGAGTTCGTCTTCTTCCAGGAAAGCCTGGAGCAGTATACCGGACAGCAGGTCACCGAGGAAAGACTGCGCGAGGAGATCGCCCTGACCAACCGCAACCGCGCCCTGATCCGCGAGCTTTACCGGCACCGCCTGGAGAACCCACCCCTGCTCAAGGGCAGCGAGATGCTCAGCCTGCTGCTCGCCGGCGGCTGGCTGCCCCCGGATGAATTCAATCTGCTGCTGACCGAGGCGCTCGCAGAGGTGGAGAAGAGAGCCCCCGAGGGGCCGGCGCGCCCCCGGATCCTGGTCTGGGGCAGCCTCCTCGACGATGTCGCCTTCTACCGGATGATCGAGGAAGCCGGCGGGGACGTGGTCACCGACGACACCTGCATCGGGCTGCGGCTGTTCGAGAAGGATATCGATCTCTCCGGCGATCTTTACGACGGGCTCAAAGATCACTACTTCGTCAATTTCCAGTGTCCCCGCACCGACCGCGGTCCGGGAACGGCCCGCTTTGACTATCTTCTCGAAAGGGCCCGCGAATACAATGTTGACGGGGTGATCGGTTATGTCATCTCTTTCTGCGACCCCCACAAATTTGATTACCCGGACCTGAGGGATTACCTGAAGGAAGCGGACTATCCGATGCTGCTGATCGACGACAATTACAGCTTCACCCCTGCCGGCACCATTCAGACCAGACTGGAGGCCTTTACCGAGCTGTTGAGCTCGTAGAGCTTACCGACACAAAGCGAAGCGAAGGAGCCCCATCCTGCTGCAGGATGGGGCTCCTTCGCTTCGTTCTTCACTCCCGTGCAACGATGCGGCGCCCTGCAGCTTCTTGAAGCGGCTTTCATCTGCAGGGGCGGTCATTACCCGGGGTTATTTCATGGAGAGAGGGATCTTTTTTTTCTTGACTGGTAGGCCCGCACCAGCAAGACGATCCCCGCGAGAAGCAACCATGCCGGGAAATAACCTGAACCTGCAGCTGGTGGCAATGTTTCCGGCAGGGTACCGGTTTCGCTGTTATCCACGGCCGTTTTGGCCGCGGCCAGCTCTGCGGCGGTCAGCTGGGCGTCGGTCTTGAGCGAGTCCAGAGCCGCTTTGGCTCCGGCCAGGGCCTGATCGACCCCGGCAAGATCGGCTGCCGCCCCGATGGCGCTCATCCCCGCGGCGACCGCTGCCAGCAGCTCGGCCTGCTGGGGTTGCCGGTAATCGGATGGATCCCTGTAGCGCTCGAGCTCAGCCATGGCCGCTGCTTTTGCAGCAGCGAGCCCTTCAACCGCCGCGGCATGGGCCTCTTCCGCCGCGAGCAGAGCTGCTTCGTTGCTTACCAGGCTCTGCTGTTCTGGAATTAACCGTTCAAATGCCTCGCGGGCCGCCGCGATCCGGCCGCCGCTGGCGTCATCGGCGCCGACCTCACCGATAGCCTCGATCAGCTCGCTCACTGCATCGGCTGCTTCCTGGTTGGCCCCGGCAATGGCAAACTGCCAGTCGAGCACCGGATAGCCGCTGTTGATCCGGAAACTATCCTCCGCATAGGCTTCGCCCAGTACCGGGGCCAGAGCCTTCATCTCTTCGCTGCTCTTACCCTCCGTTTCATCGGGAGCACTTTCCGGGTATTTGCAGCTACCGATTCCGCCGAGCCCGTTGGCAAGATAGTAGTTGCCTGCGCTCTTGTTGTCCGTCTGCCAGAGGCCGACCACCGCTCCCACAGGGGTCTCGGCGCCATCCGCGGAGCAGCCGACCGCTCCGGTGTTGTAGCAATTCACGATCCCATCCTGAAAGAGAAGGCCGGCGATTCCGCCGATGCCGCTCTGGGGATCGCTTTTCTTGCCGAGCACCGCCCCGGTGTTGTAGCAGTTGCTTACAGTCCTCTGGGCATACCCGGCGATTCCGCCGACATTGTTCTCATCCGCGCTCACCGCACCGCTGTTGACACAGCGGTCTACCGAGAGACCCTCTCTGAAGCCGGCGTTGGCGCCGCAGATCCCGCCGACCCTGTTGCCGCCGCTGATCTGACCAAGGTTGAGGCAGCTCTGCACAATCGCAGTGCTGGCCGTCTGGCCGCAGATACCGCCGACATATTGGGTTCCGTTGATCGTCCCCTTGTTGGTACAACCTTCAATCACACCGGCCATTGTAGCGAATCCGGCGATACCGCCAATATTCACGGTACCCTGAACAGCAGCTTTGTTGACACAGTGTTCAATGGTGGCGCCCATCGCCTGGCCCGCGATGCCGCCGAGCCACCCCTTTCCGTTCACCTCCCCGGATACAGTCAGATTTCTGATCGTCGCCTCTTTGATATATCCGAACAGCCCCTGATAGTTATCCTCGCTGTTCACCTGCAAACCACTGATCTGGAACCCGGCGCCGTCAAATACCCCCGCATAGAAAATTGCCGCGGTGGGTCCGATGGGTGTCCAGGGCGCATCCTCCAGATCGATATCGCCGGTCAAGCGGCCCGCGATCTCCTTGAGCCCCTTGACATTGACCTGTTTGGCGAACCAGAACAGATCGGCGGCATCCGCAAGCAGATAGACCCCCTCCCGGCAGACCGGCTCCTCGCCGGCCAGGGCCGGGGTGAGCTTCAATATGAGGGTCTGCACGTTCGGCAGGTAATTGCTGTTGGTCAGGCTCAGGGAATATTCACCGGGCTCGCCAAGCGCACCGGTGGCAAAGTAGCTCGCCCTGATCGTCAACCGGCCCGGCTCGGTGCGGTCCAGATAGGTGGCGGCGACGTTCTGCCCGTCGATCTTCGCCGTGATATTGCTCTGGTAGGCCCCGGTGGGGTCATCAAAGATCAGCACGATATCTTCATACAGCGGATAGCCCTCTGCCGCCGCGATCCCGGGCGCATCCCCCTTCATGGTGCGCGAGGCGCTGCGGACAGCATAACCAGCGGCTTCCAGGGTCAGGGAATGACTGCCGGTGGTGTGGAACAGATCTTTGTCCAGAGTGATGGTTTTTTCCGCATCGTTGATGCTGTACTCGGTAGCAGCGAGCACCCGGGGGGTGCCGTCGGGATATTTCAGGGTGATCCTTTCAAGACTGCCACTCCAGTCGCTCCATTCCTCCGGAGTCACCTTTGCCTGGGCCTCGAAGAGAACGTCCTCGCCCAGAAGGCTGCCGGCGGAAACGCTCATGAACGTGGGCGCAAGCTGATAGTACTGCATGGTCAGCGGGCCGAGGTCATCGTACCCCTCCCGGACCGTGCGGGTGTAATATTTGACCGGATTGGTGGCGAGATCGCGGCCGGTCACATCGATGGTGAAAGGGTTCTCATACCTGGTCTGCGCCGAGCTGCCGCTATCCTGCCCGTCATTGTAATAGATGACGGCGTCGTCCATGGGGCTGCTCAGGGTTACCTTCAACAGGATTTCATCGCTCCCCTCGATCAGCTCGTACGAGGGTCTGGCAGCGGGGACGGTTCCTTTCGATTGGAATGCGGGCGGGTCCGCCATCTTCAGCCTGATGGCGTAGATCCATTTGAAGTTCTCGCTGCAGGTGTACGCGCCCGTCATGAACTGCTCCTCGGAAGAAGGGATGTACAGGGTCAGGGCCTTATCCGTGGCCAGAACCCCGCCGAGGCAGCCCCTGGGGGTGCCGCTGTTTGCCAGAACAAATTCGAGGATGCCGTCGCTGGTCTCGGAGACATTTGTCGTCGTCCGGCCGCTGTTGGAGAGTGTGGAGAGGATCGCCGGCATGGGCTCTCCTTCCGCCCAGGCCTGCTCTTTGTAATCCGCTATATCTTCATCATCCTCGAACCAGTCATAGCCATATTCATCCCAGCCTTCGTAGAGCCCTTCCACGTACTTGCGCTCAACGCCGTCCAATTTTGCGGCGGTATAGGTGCGGGTCCAGCCGATGCTGTCGTCGGCCATGAAGGAAAGGCGATCCTCTCCCCCATAGGTCAGGGCCCCCATTTCGGAAAATTCTTCATTCCGATAGCTATTCAAGTAAGCGATCAATTCAGCCGTGGTAAAACCCTTTGCCTCGGCGTAGCAGGTGGTCGGCAGGCTGTCCAGGCTGGAGACCGCATAATTTTTCTCGCCCTCCATCGAATGCGACAGCGCCCGGATCTCCGCGATCGGCGCCGCCCGCAACAGGACATCTTTCTCTTCGCCGCCGCTGTCGACCGTGACATAGAAGAATACCGTCTCCGCTTCCTGGGCCTCCACGGTCTTCGCGATAATATGGGCGGCCGGGATCAGGCAGATCAGCAGGACCGCAGCCAGCAACCAGACCCAGTTTCGGTAGATCATCTTTTTCATTCAACAAACCTCCCTTTGATAGATCGCCAGGATAACAGTTCCAAGCGGTCCTTGGGTTCGCTCGCTATCAACCGAACCCGTTCACTCGTTCGGCACGAACTCGATCTCGGTAACCATGCGCACCCATTTGCTGGATTCCGCTTCCGGGATCAGCATCCTCAGGGGCGCTTCATTTTCGGAAAGCGGCTCCTTCCCATTGGCCACCGCCAGAATAATCTCATATCTTTGCAAACTCTGCGGGCCCAGCGTGATGGTGTAACCATCCCTGGCCCGGAAGATGATTTTCTGAAAATCGTTTGGTCCTTTCTGGTACTGCACCAGAAATGTCTCCAGCGTGGGTCCGACGCCATGAACCGTTCCCGCCTTCGGCGACCTCCCGGCAGCGGACCGGGAGGCGCAATCGAGCGCTGCAAGCTGATGCGCTGTCACGGTGAAGTCATCCCTGGCCAGGCCGCGGATCAGGATCGGCTCGTCTCCGTAAGCCGACAGGTCCGCCCGCACCGGGGTACCGCATCCGACAGCCAACGATAGCATCAGTCCCAGAAACAGCAAAAAATAGACCCTCTTTCTCATGGAACCTTTCCTCTCTCCCTTCCTGCGCTTAGTCCCCGGCAAACAGGTAGACTTCGCCGCTGGCCGGATCGATATAGAGCACTCCTTTCCCCAGCTCTTCAAGCTTTTCCGGATCTACCTTCGTGCCTGATTCGACCTCTTCAACACCCTCCAGTTTTTCCCCGACCCCGGATCCGTTTTCCCGGGAATCAATATCAATATTCCAATGGATCACCAGCGCCAGCATCACCCCCACGGCAAGAACGAGCATCGCATCGGCCAGGTTCTGCAAGCCATCCATCGGGTTTGCTGCCGGTTCGCTAAAGCATCTCCGGCTCAATCTCGATTGACTCAGGCGGCGGCCCTGCATTCTTCTTTTCCACCTCCAACACACATTCCATGACCGCTTCCAGCGCGGCCATATAACCCTCGTACCAGCCCTTGCGGATCATCGAGACCACCATGGCCACTGCCGCACTGCTCAGCCCGACAATGGTAGTGTCAAAAGCGGTCAGCAGGGAACACGACAGGGTATAGGTGTCGCCTTGCCCCATGGCGATGATGCCGGGTCCCAGCGGGATCAGCGTTCCCAGCAGCCCGAAGATGGGCCCCAGCCGGGCCACCAGATCCGATATCTTGACAATGCGTTCGTAGTGAGCCCGTTCTTCCTCGATCAGCCTCACGGCCAGCGCTTCCCGCATCATTCCGGTCAGCTCCGGATGCCGGGTCAGCTCGATGAGGGCCCGCTTCTGCCTTTTCAACAAGCCGCTCTGTTGAATAGATTTCTCTGCGGGTACCGCCCCGCGGTTCAGCCTGTCAAGAAGTTGCGGCAGCCTGGCCTTCAGGTGAAGGCGCTCCGTAAAATATTCAGCCAGAATTGTCCCTACCAGCACGATCGATCCCCCCAACAGAATCAGCAGGATCACCAGGTCCGGGACCTCCAACGCCTGGGCGATGGTGTACATGATCCGATCTAGATACGTTTTGGTAAACATTTTTCTCCTTTACAAAGCCAGATAAAATTCAGCAGTCCGTCCGGCGATCGAGACAAGGAAAAGAATCAGGGAACCGATCAGTACCTTTTTCAAGGAAACCGGATCATCGATCCGGCCCAGGGGTTCGGCTGTATCCGCCATCTCTGTTTTCCGCCAGTTCTGCACGGCACCGTCCCTATTCTCCTCGCCCCCGGCAAATATGCTCCTGATACCTTCCAGGCGGTTTAGATCTCCCGGGCTAAGCACGAAGATCGTATTGCTGAAAGTGTCCCCATTTGTCTTCCTCCCGATTTTGGAGACGGCTATCTCCGGAACCGGCCCGGCAGCGCCTCCGGCCTTCATCCCCTGCTGCTTCGCCGGAAACAGACCTGTCCCGCTGCTCCACGGCGGCACAATCATACCGGCAGCGGCCCCGTCTTGCCCGGCCGGCGGCACCGGCTTCTGGGCACCGCCGCTCGAATCGGGACCAATCCCGGCAGCCCGGACGCTTGCCGCAGCGAGCAATTCCCCCGGCCTGTTCACATTGTAATAGGCGACCGTGATCACAACGTCACCCTCGCCGGTAATGGTAACATTGCCCTCGTTGTCAACAACAGCTATCTCGGGATCGCTGCTCGACCAGACCAGCTCCCGCCCGATCTGCTCGGCAAGCAGATCCTCCGCGGCAGTCACGGTTGCCCTGATCCGGTAGCTGCTGCCCACCTCTTTTTCCAGCACGGAGATATCGGTTGTGATCGTCGGCCCCCCGCCCAGCATCACTTCAATCGAGTGAACCCACTTGGCCGCCCTGTTGGCCTCGGACGTTACCGGATCAACCTGCCCGAAGAGCAGGCGGAAGCGGGTCCGGGAGCGCTGCGCCGAATCGGAGTAGTCGATCTCGCCAAAATCATCCGGCCCGGGCTGGTGACGCTTCCAGCTGTCCGAAACAACGAGCATGGTGGGAACCGGGACGGCTCCCTCCACCGCCGCCCGATCATCTTTAAAGGCAAAATCCGGTTCATAGTAGCGATAGATCAGGTTGGGATAGTAGAAACGGGTGGTATCGAGCAGATCTTTTTTCGTGAAATCAGTGAAATACCCCCCCTGGTTGTCGTTGGTATAGAAATAGAACCGTTGAATCGAATTTATATCGATCCCGGAAACCTCCATCAGTGTGCTCAGAGGGACCCCTTTGGCATAACTGAGGCATACCGCTGGCATCCGATCAATGTAGGAATAGACCACTTCCTGCAAGCCGAGCGCGATCAGCTCATCCACTGTAAAGACCTTCTTCCGGTAATAACGGGTACCGTAATAACCAACATTGATCGTCAGGGTCTCCGCCTGCAGACCGGAAGTCTCATCTTCCTGGAAGGCTTCCACCGATCCGATCAATGAGCAGATCAAGATAATAACGGCGATCGCAGCCAGCAGAGGTGAGGCCAACTTCTTATTCTTCATATTTACCCTCCCTTCTCTCCAAAATGTCGCCTGACCGGGGGTTCATTCCAGGCAGGGGCCCCCGGCCCGGGAATGGCGCCTTCCAGGATTGCACCCGTGCCGGTAGCCCAAAAAAAACCGGAGTGCGGATATGCACTCCGGTTTGACCGGCAAGTCCCGATAACTCCTTTCCGCACGGGAGGTGCACCCGTTTCCAGATACACCCTATCGGCCTGACCGCCATGGCAATTGCTACAGGACAGTAGGCTCGGAGTATATATTCTTTTACACCAATTGAGTAATTCTACATGTTTAGCCATATTCCTTCCCCTTTGCAAGAATAATTACGAAGAGACCTTGCCAAGGGTGCCAGCAACGGCTCCTTTGTCGGGAACCGCCGGCAAAACACTCTTGTCAGCCCTGCACACTTGTGAGAGAATAGAGCCATTAACCTGATGAAACAACCAATTGAACGCAGAATATTTCTGGCAAAGGTGTGTGATCGTTGATGGCGCTAATTGTCCAAAAATTCGGAGGCAGCTCCCTGGCCACGGCGGATCATCTCCGCCGGGTTGCCGGGATAGTAGCCGGAACCAGGAATAACGGCCACTCCGTTG
>JAAZPS010000112.1 GCA_012797095.1 Bacillota bacterium
ACCCATACCCGGTGGAATGGGCAACCCGACCATGCTTCTGGGATCGGGTTTTCTCTGCGAGCCGCGCTACAAGTGGTTCCAGGCCATCGCCACCCGTTTTGTCGATGTTCCCGTCTTCAGCAGCGATCCCCTGGCCCCGCCTTGGGATGTTGACCCCCACGATCCCCGCATCGCCGCCCATTACAAGGATCTGCTGCGCGAGGATCTGCATGCCCAGGTCGAATTCCTGGAGCAGCACACCGGCAGAAAACTGGACCTGGACGAACTGCGCGAGATCATGGCCCTTTCCCATGAAGCGCTGGCCTACTGGCGCGATACCCTGCTGCTGCGCCAGGCTGTCCCCTGTCCAATGGGCTCGACCGACTACTTTTCCGCGATCATTCCGCAGATGTACATGGTCGGCGAGCAGGACGCAGTCGATTTTTACCGGGAGATGTACCACGAGGTCAAGGACCGGGTTGAACGGAAGGTGGGCATAGTCGAGGAAGAAAAATACCGCCTGGTCTGGTTCGGCTTGCCGCCGTGGTTCAATCTGGGCTTCTTCAACTACCTGGAATCGTTCGGGGCGGTCGTCGCCCTGGAGTCGACGTACAATGTCGGCGACTGGTTTGAAGTCGAGCTGGATGACCCGCTCGAAGCCATTGTCGAGCGGGCGTGGGTTCGCACTGTCAGGATGCACGAATATGGAACCGAGGCCATGCCCGAGCTCTGCAACCCCGCGGTCTTCGGGGGTTTTGTCGGAAGCGATATGCTCAATGAAGCGGTGGAGCAGTTTCACCTCGACGGAGCGGTGATGCATCTGACCCGCTCATGCCGCGCCGTCTCTTTCGGCGAGGTCCACAGCCGGAACCGCCTGGCCGAGATCGGGGTGCCCTCGCTGATCTTTGAAAGCGATATGGCCGATCCCCGCCTCTGGTCCGACGCCCAGATCAAGACAAGGGTGCATGCCTTTATCGAAACTCTGGCCGGCAAGGCCGCCGGCCGCCAGGGATAAAAACCGGACGGAAGACGTCCCCGGCTTATCTTACAGTAAGGAGAGATCGAATCATGCAAAAATTATCAGGGCTGGCTCGCGCGGCAGCGATGGCCGCACAACCGGATGCACGGGTCAGAGAGCTGCGGCAGGAAAGCGGCAAACCGGTCATCGGCTATCTCTGCTGCTTTGCCCCCCCAGAGATTATCAGCGCCGCCGGAGCGATACCTTACCGGATCACCGGCCGGCCCGGCGAGCCGACCGCTGAAGCCGATGCCTACATGGAACCGTACGGCTGCACCTATGTGCGCAACGTTTTCACCCAGGGTCTGAAAAAAAGGCTCGACTTTCTGGATGGACTGGTGATCTCGCACAGCTGCGATATGATCCAGCGCCTTTACGGGATCTGGACCTACTACCATCCCTTCCCCTACTCGCGCCTCTTCAATGTCCCCCATCAGGTGACTCCCCGGGCGGGGCGCTTTTTGAAGCGCGAGTTTGTCTTTTTCCAGGAGAGTCTGGAGCAGTATACCGGAGAGAAGGTCACCGAGGAAAGGCTGCGCGAGGAGATCGCGCTGACCAACCGCAACCGCGCCCTGATCCGCGAACTTTACCGGTACCGCCTGGAGAACCCTCCGCTGATCAAGGGCAGCGAGATGCTCAGCCTGCTGCTGGCCGGCGGCTGGCTGCCCCCGGATGAGTTCAATCTGCTGCTCACGGAGGCACTGGCAGAGGTGGCAAGAAGGGCTCCCGAGGGTCCGGCACGTCCCCGGATCCTGGTCTGGGGCAGCCTCCTCGATGATATCGCCTTCTACCGGATGATCGAGGAAGCCGGCGGAGACGTTGTCACCGACGATACCTGTATCGGTCTGCGGCTGTTTGAAAAAGATATCGACATCTCCGGCGATCTTTACGACGGGCTGAAAGATCACTACTTCGTCAATTTCCAGTGCCCCCGTACTGACCGCGGTCCGGGCACGGCCCGTTTTGATTATCTCCTTGAAAGGGCCCGGGAATACAATGTTGACGGAGTGATCGGTTACGTGATCTCTTTCTGCGATCCCCACAAATTCGATTACCCGGATCTGAGGGATTACCTGAAGGAGGCAGATTATCCGATGCTGCTGATCGATGACAACTACAGCTTTACCCCGGCCGGGACCATTCAAACCAGGCTGGAAGCCTTTACCGAGTTGCTGGGCTCGTAACTCTTACCAACCTGAAGCGAAGCGAAGGATCCCCGCCTGCTACAGGAGAGGGATCCTTCGTCCTGTTCACTACCCGACGGCCGTAAACTCCCCTGGGAGACAATGCCTTCAGGGTGCAAGTCCCCCGTTTATTTTCTATCCCCGGCGCAATGAGGTAGTGCTCCGCCCTTTGAAGATAGCACCGGCCTGCGGCAAAACACTCTTGTCAGCCCCGCACACTTGTGAGAGAATAGAGCCATTAACCTGATGAAACAACCTACTGGATGTAGAATATTTCTGGCAAAGGTGTGTGATCGTTGATGGCGCTAATTGTCCAAAAATTCGGAGGCAGCTCCCTGGCCACGGCGGATCATCTCCGCCGGGTTGCCGGGATAGTAGCCGGAACCAGGAATAACGGCCACTCCGTTG
>JAAZPS010000113.1 GCA_012797095.1 Bacillota bacterium
ATAGAGAGATTAGCAGTCGCGACGACAGAGCTGTGGGACAAGAAGGTACGTCCCTCCTGTCCCAAAACTCCCTCCCCCTTGAGGGGGGAGGGCCGGGGGGGGGGGGAACACCTCGGCGTCGGTCTGAAGTTACCCTGGTTTGACAGCGGAGATCCTTCGGGCTTGCGCCCTCAGGATGACGGGGAGGCTGTGCTTTCGGGATGACGGGGTGGACCAGCCGTGGAGGTGGCGGGGTTGGCTGTCGGGGGAACAGACCTGCCGCAGACGGGGGGATGGGCTTCTGTGTGAGCCGGGAGCGAATGATCTGTCTTTGACCGGTTCTCTGTCTCGGGGTGAATCAGATAACAGGGCGTGCTCGCTCTGTTCGGCCGGCCTCCTTTATGGGAAAAAGAAACATTTAAATTGTTCTTGACAGTGGGGAAAAGCGGTGCTATTCTTTTAAAAAGATGGGGTTCATTTTTTAGAAATTAATCCCGAGTAGATTAGTCGGATATAGCAGGAGGGATCTGGATGAAGCTGTCTGCCAGGGTGGAATACGGTGTCAGGGCGATGAGTGTTCTGGCGCTCCATGATCGTTCCGGTCCCCTCTCGCTGCGGGAGATCTCCCGCAGCGAAGATATTTCCTTTCAATTTCTCGAGCAGATCTTTCTTGATCTGCGACGGGCCGGTCTGGTCGGCAGCGTCCGGGGAGCCCGGGGAGGCTACTATCTTGCCCGCCCGCCGGAGCAGATCAACGTCGGTGATATTGTCCGGGCGCTGGAGGGGCCGATCACGCCGGTGAATTGCCTTGCCGGCAGCGCGGAGGAGAGGGAAAGCTGCTGTCACCGGAGCGAGGCTTGCCGGACCCGCCATGTCTGGGAAAAATTGAGGGATCGGATCAACGAAGTGCTGGACAGCGTCTTTCTGGATGAATTGATCGGGCCGAAACCGGAACGGCTGGTTGAACAGGTCGGCAGTTAACAAGGGGGTTACGATCCTTGCAGAAACAGCAGGTTTACCTGGATCACGGGGCCACATCACCGCTGCGTAAAGAAGCTCTGGAAGCGATGCTTCCCTTCCTTCAGGATAAATACGGGAACCCTTCGAGCCTGCATTCTCCGGGCCGGGAGGTCAGGAAAGCGGTAGAGCGGGCCCGCGAAGAGACGGCCCTGGCACTGGGTGCGGCGCCGGAGGAGATCTTTTTTACCTCCGGTGGAACGGAGGCCAACAATATTGCGATCAAGGGAGCGGCCCGGGCCCGCCGGGGCAAAGGGCACCTGATCACCTCCTCCATCGAGCATCATGCGGTTCTCGACGTTTGTCGGGAGCTTGCTGGGGAGGGCCATGAAGTGACCGTCGTACCGGTAGACCGCCACGGTCTTGTCGCTCTGGAGACGGTGGCGCAGGCGATCAGGCCGGAGACATTCCTGATCACGATCATGATGGCAAACAACGAGGTCGGCACTGTTGAGCCGGTGGCCGAGATCGGGGCGCTGGCCCGGGAGAGGGGTATCCTCTTCCATACCGACGCCGTTCAGGCGGTGGGGCAGCTGCCGGTAGATCTGCGTAAAATGAAGGTTGATCTTCTCTCCCTCTCTGCGCACAAGTTCAACGGCCCCAAAGGGGTGGGTGCGCTCTATCGGCGCCGCGGTACCCCGGTAGCGCCGCTCTACGGCGGCGGAGGGCAGGAGAGGCAGCTGCGGCCGGGCACCGAAAATGTGCCCGGGATCATCGGGCTGACTCGTGCTTTGACGCTGGCGGTGGCGGAACTTCCCGAAAAGAGCGAGCGGCTCAAGAAACTGCGTGACCGGCTGATCAAAGGGCTTCTGGAGCTGGGCGATGCCGTGCTCAACGGGCACCCCTCCGCTCGCCTGCCCGGCAATGTCAATGTCAGTTTCAACTATATCGAGGGTGAGGCGCTGCTGCTGGGGCTTGATCTGGAGGGGATCGCCGCTTCCAGTGGCTCTGCCTGCACTTCAGGCTCGCTTGAGCCGTCCCATGTTCTGACGGCGATGGGATTGGATCTTCAGCTGGCCCGCGGTTCTCTCCGCCTGACCCTGGGACGGGGAAACAGCGACAGCTGCGTGGATTATCTTTTAGCGGTGCTTGCCCCGCTTGTCGATAGATTGCGGAAGATGTCAGCGCTGTACCCCGGGCAATACTAAAAGGAGGCTCCTGCCAATGTACAATGATAAGGTGATCGATCATTTTACCAATCCGCGCAACGTTGGGGAGATGCCGGAAGCCGATATCATCGGCGAAGCGGGAAGTTTCAAATGCGGTGATACCATGAAGATCTATCTCAAGATCGAACAGGAGAGGATCACCGATGTGAAATTTCAAACATTTGGCTGCGGCGCTGCTATTGCCAGCAGCAGCATGCTCACCGAGATGGTCAAGGGAAAAACTCTGAAAGAGGCCCAGCTGGTGACCAACGAGGATGTTGCCATCGAGCTGGGCGGGCTGCCCCCGTTGAAGATGCATTGCTCCAATCTGGCCGCCGATGCCCTACAGGATGCGATCAACAAGTACAGGGGCAAGCGTAAGTCTGTTCGCGCCTGAGCACTCTCTTCCGGCTTAACGCATAAATCCTCCTCCCCGGCATATAGATTAATGTTTCAAACCCCGGCGGAGGAGATATTTTTGTTAAAGAGGAATAGCACAGGGATAATCGGCCGGCGCAGGCTGGACAGGCGGAGGAAGAAGCCGGTTCGTTTTCGCCGGTTCGGCGGAGCGGTTCGGCGTCGCCTCGGACCGCGTTTTGCCGTCATTGCCGTTGCAGCGGCAGTTTTGCTGGTGGTGATCTTCTGCTCGGCGATGCTGCGCCGCCCCTCCGCCAGGCAGCCGGCGGTCCCGGAGGCAGCCCCGGCCGGAGATGCAGCCGGGGTCAACGAGGAGGGCTCTACCTGTTTCTACGAGCTGCTGCTGGGCTGCGAGATTCCCGGCCTGCAGCCGCCGGCGGCAGGGGGCTGCGCCCGGATCGGCGCGCTGTTCTGCACGGTGCTCTACACTCTTACAGGGATCGATCCGGCCAGTCCCTTCACCGTGCTCAACCTGGAACTGGCCGCAGGAAGGGCCGTCTCCCTGCCGGCAGCGGCTCCCGCTCCGTCAGGGGGCCCGCAGAACGCTGCTTCGCCGCCGGATCCGGGGGAGGCAGCTTCCGAGCCCCAACCCTGGGGAGGCTCATTTGCTCCCTTTCCCCTGGACGGAGATGGTAAGCCGAAGATTCTGCTTTATCATACGCATGGCTCCGAAGCTTTCACTGCCGGCGTCTCCGAGCCGAAACCTATTCCGAATATCATCACTGCCGGGGAGGAGCTTGCCCGCATCCTGGAAGAGAACTACGGTCTGGCGGTGCTGCATCATCGCGAGATCTACGATCAACCCCGCCAGGAGGCCTACCGGAAGGCGCGCCCGTTTGTTGAACAGATCATTGCCGAGAATCCCTCCATCGATCTGGTCATCGATCTGCACCGCGACGGGGTAGCCCGTTCCAGAACCACCGCCGTGCTCGGGGATCGGGAGCTGGCCAGCATTCTTCTGGTTCACGGCTGCCGCAATCCGGAGGCAGCCCGGAACCTTGAGCTGGTCTTCTGCCTGGAGAACGAGCTGGAGGCGGTGCTGGCGCCCCTTTCCCGGGGGGTCATGCAGCAGGATCTTCTCTACAACCAGGATCTTCACCCCCACGCCATTCTGCTCGAGCTGGGCGGCCACGAAAACAGCATCGACGAAGCCCTGGGGTCACTGCCCTACCTGGCCGAAGCGATCGCCCGGACCTACCACCTCTTTTTTCTGCAGCGCTGAATACCCCGGCTCTTTCCGGTAAAGATTAACTAGCACCACACCCTTTGAGGGGGGATACCGGTGCGCGAACCTGCCGCCTGGCTGGGGCTGCTGCTCCTGGTGCTGGCGCTGCTCTACGGCGGTTTGAATATCGCCGAAAGGGGTATCGCCGGGATGATGGCCTCGCCGTACCGGCACGAGGCTTTTTCTGTGTGCTGCGATTCCGGGAAGGGCCCGGGGATCACCCTTACTTTCGCCGGCTGGAGGGCGCATCTCTATCTCAAAGGGCTCCTTGATTCTGCTGACCGCCGGCAGGGAGGGCAGTGATAATTTAGCCGGGCAAAACCTTGACAAAACTCCGGGCGGATGATATTTTGTTTAAAGATGGTTAGCACTCGCCCCTTTAGAGTGCTAAAAAGACGGAGGAGATGTCCGGTGGAGCTCAGCGAAAGGAAAAAACGGATCTTGCATGCGGTAGTGGTCAGCCATATCCAGACCGCCGAGCCGGTCGGTTCACGGACCGTGGCCCGCTCTTACCGTATCGGGCTCAGTTCGGCAACAATTCGCAACGAGATGGCCGATCTTGAAGAGATGGCCTATCTGGAGCAGCCCCATACCTCCGCCGGGAGGATCCCCTCCCAGAAGGGCTACCGCTACTATGTCGATCACCTCATGGGCGATGGCCGGCTCACCGAAGAAGAGGAGCTCTCCATCTGCCGTTCCCTCAGCTTCGAGAAGATGCGCGAGATCGAGCAGATTATCGCCAATGCGGTGAGGGTCCTCTCGTCGACAACGAATCAGACCTCCCTGATCATGGGACCGCAGTTCCAAAAGAGCACTTTTCAGCAGATGCGGATCCTGCCCCTTGACGAAAAAAGAGGGCTGGTTGTGCTGATAACAGACAGCGGTTTTATCAAGAACAAGGTGATCGATCTGCAGCAGAGCCTTTCGCCGGCGGAGCTGCACCAGGTGGTCTCCTACCTGAATCAGAAGCTGTACGGCCTGAGCATCGATCAGGTGACCACTTCCCTGATCAACGAGCTGAAGCGCGATCTTTTCCGGCGCCTCGAGATCCTGGAGCAGGCCTTTATCCTGCTGGAAGAGAGCCTGCGGGAGGAGCAGCAGGCCCGTGTATTTCTGGGCGGCACGAGCAATATTCTGAACCAGCCTGAATTCAAAAGTGTTGAAAAGATCCATCAGATGCTCTCGCTTTTCGAAAAGGAAGCGCTGCTGTTTGAAATTTTGGAGCAAAATATGGATGAAGACGGTATCGTCATCCGGATCGGAACGGAGAACGAGCACGAGGATATCCAGGAGTGCACCCTGATCACGGCCGCCTACAAGATAAATCGGCGCATTCTCGGTTCGGTGGGGGTTATCGGGCCGACAAGAATGGATTACCAGTGGGTGATCGCTGTTTTGCGCCGCCTCGTCGATCAGCTCAATGAAACGCTAAGTTCGGATCGATAAAGGATCGATCTTCATCACACAATTGAACAGGGGTTGCCCGTATGGATAAGGAGAAAAAAGAAAGATTGATTACAGAGGAAAACGGGGCCGTCGGGGAGAGCGGTACCGGGCCCTGCAGCCCGGAGCCGCCAGGAGGCCCTGCCGCGGACAGACCGGCTCCGGCCGGTGAGGAAGATTGGCTTTGCCAGAGGGAAGAGCTGATCAGTCTGGTGCAGCGCAAACAGGCCGATCTGGATAACTTTCGCCGGATCAGCCGGAAGAAGGAAGAGGAAATTCGCAATTACGGGCTCTTCGATTTTTTGAAAAGGCTGCTTGCCGTGGTGGATAATCTGGACCTGGCTCTGGCCACGGCCCGGGAGGATGAAGCTGTTCCGGAGTCCCACCTTGAAGGGCTCGCCATGATCCGGAAGCAGCTGCTGCAGCTGCTTGAACAGGAGGGGGTTGAGCCGGTGGAGGCTCTGGGCGAGGTTTTTGATCCCCATTTTCACGAGGCGGTTCTGCAGATCCCCGGGGGGCGTGGAGAACCGGGCAGTGTGGTCGAGGAGATCCAGAAAGGGTATCTTTACAAAGAACGTGTTTTACGCCCTAGCAGGGTAGCGGTAAAACAACAAAAATAAGTGAGTTGCAAAGGAGGTTGCTGTGATGGGTAAAGTAGTGGGCATTGATCTGGGGACGACCAATTCAGTGATCGCCGTGATGATGGGCAGCGAACCTGAAATCATACCGAACGCCGAAGGGAGCCGCCTGACCTCATCAGCGGTAGCTTTTACCAAGGACGGCCAGCGGCTGGTGGGCCAGGTTGCCAAAAGACAGGCGATCACCAACCCCGATCGGACCATCCTCTCGATCAAACGGGAGATGGGCACGGGTTACCGGGCGGAGATCGATGGGAAGAAACTGCCCCCGCAGGAGATCGCTGCGATGATCCTGCAAAAACTGAAGAACGACGCCGAGGATTTTCTCGGCGAGAAGATCGCCCGGGCGGTGGTGACCGTCCCGGCTTATTTTAGCGACAGTCAGCGCCAGGCGACCAAGGACGCCGGCACGATTGCCGGGCTGGAGGTGCTGCGGATTATCAATGAACCGACCGCGGCGGCGCTGGCCTACGGTCTCGACAAAAAAGGAGAGCAGAAGATCCTGGTTTTCGATCTCGGCGGGGGCACCTTTGATGTCTCCCTGCTCGAGCTCGGCGACAATGTGGTCGAGGTGCTGGCGACCAGCGGTAACAACCGACTCGGCGGAGACGATTTTGATGACCGGATCGTCGACTATGTGGCCGGTGAATTCAAAAAGGATCAGGGGATCGACCTGCTCAAGGACCGGATGGCCCTGCAGCGGCTCAAGGAAGCAGCGGAAAAGGCCAAGGTCGAGCTATCCTCGGTCACCTCTACCGATATCAATCTGCCCTTTATCACTGCAACGGAGGCGGGACCGAAGCATCTCGAGATCAGCCTGACCCGGGCCCGTTTTGAAGAGCTGACCGGCGATCTGGTTGAGAAAACGATGGAGCCGACTCGCCAGGCGCTCTCCGATGCCGGCCTTGAACCGGAGCAGATCGATCATATCATCCTGGTCGGTGGATCAACCCGGATACCAGCGGTGCAGGAAGCGATCCGCCGTCTTCTGGGCAAAGAGCCGCACAAGGGGGTCAATCCCGACGAGGTTGTTGCCCTCGGCGCCGCCTATCAGGCTGCGGTTCTGGCCGGCGAGGCCAAGGATATTTTGCTTCTCGATGTGACCCCGCTCTCCCTGGGGATCGAGACTCTCGGCGATGTTTATACCCGGATCATCGAGCGCAACACGACCATCCCGACGACCAAAAAACAGATCTTTTCCACCGCTGCGGACAATCAGACCAGCGTGGAGATCCATGTGCTCCAGGGCGAGCGCTCCCGGGCTTCCGCTAACAAGACCCTGGGAAGGTTCATGCTTGACGGGATCCCGCCCTCGCCGCGCGGCCTCCCCCAGATCGAGGTCAGTTTCGATCTCGATGCCAACGGGATCGTGAATGTTTCGGCGAAGGATCTGGCGACCAACAAGGAGCAGCATATCACGATCACCTCCTCGAGCGGTCTGGCAAAGGATCAGATCGATGAGATGATCCGTGATGCCGAAACCTATGCGGACGAAGATCGCAAATGGCAGGAGCTGGCCGAAGCGCGCAACAAGGCCGATGCCCTTGCCTACCAGGCCGAGAAGACGCTCAAGGAGCTGGGCGACAAGGTTGAGCCGGAAAAGGCGGAAGAAGCGCGTCAGGCGGCTGCTGCGCTGCAGGAGGCGGCCCGCGGCGATGATCTGGAAAAGATCAATCAGGCGACGGAAAAGGTGAATACCCATCTCCATGAACTGTCGGCCAAGCTGTACGAGCAGGCCCGCGCCAGCCAGGCCGGGGACGCTCCCGGCAGCGGGGGGCCGGCCGGGGAGGGCCCGGCGCCGGAGCAGGATGATAATGTTGTCGACGCTGATTTTGACATCAAAGATGACGAACGTTCCGGCGAATAGCCGGCTGGAGAATGAGTGAATCAGATGGCTGAAAACAAGAGGGATTACTATGAAATCCTGGGGGTGGAGCGGAACGCTTCTGCCGGGGAGATCAAAAAAGCGTACCGCCAGCTGGCGCGCCGCTACCACCCCGATTTCAACAAGGAAGATCCCCGGGCCGAGGAGAAATTCAAAGCGATCAACGAAGCTTATGAAGTTCTTTCCGATCCCGGGAAACGGGAACGGTACGATCACTTTGGCCATGAAGGGAACTTTGGTGCCGAAGGCGGCTTTGGCGGTTTCGGCGGCTTCGAAAGTATCTTTGAAGATTTCTTCGGTGGTCTTGGTGGTTTCGGCGGTTTTGGCGGGCGCCGTCCGCCCGGTCCGGAGCAGGGGCAGCACCTGCGCTACGATCTGGAGATCACCCTGGAGGATGCTTTTAACGGCGGGTTGAAGAAGATCCGGCTGTCCCGTTCGGAAAGCTGTCCCGATTGCCAGGGCAGCGGTGCCCGGCCCGGGACCAGGCCGGAGCGCTGCCCCGCCTGCGGCGGCAGCGGGCAGCAGCAGGTTACCCGCGACACCCTGCTCGGCCGGATGATCAGTATGCAGACCTGTCTTCACTGCTCCGGCAGGGGTACTGTGATCAAGGAGCCCTGCCCGAACTGCCGCGGACAGGGACGCATTGTGCGCGAGCGGACCATCGAAGTGAAGATACCGCCCGGCATCGCCCATGGAACCCGCCTGCGGGTTCAGGGCGGCGGGGAGGCGGGAGTGCGCGGCGGCCCTCCGGGGGATCTTTTTGTGGTGGTTTCGCTGCGCCGTCACAAACTTTTTCAGCGTGAAAATGATGATCTGATCTACGAGCTGCCCCTGCAGATGGCCCGGGCCGCTCTCGGAACCGAGGTGGAGGTGCCGACCCTCGATGGGAAGGCGGTCATGAAGGTTCCCGAGGGCACCCAGCCGGGTGCGGTCTTCCGCCTCCGGGGCAAGGGGATGCCCCGCCTCTACGGGCGGGGGAAGGGAGATCTGCGGGTGCGGGTAAATGTGATCGTTCCGAAACGGCTTACTGCCAGAGAAAAGGAGCTTTTAACAGAGCTGGCCCGGCTTGAACCCCCGGAAGAGAAGGAGAAGGGTTTTATTGACCGGATGAAGGATGCCTTCGGGGGGCGTTAGCCGGCCGGGGAGGACCGATGCGCTATTTTTTTAAAGAAGGGGCGGCGGCCCTGATCGCCGGGGAGCTGATCGAATTTGATCCGGAGGATCTGAACCATGCCTACCGGGTGCTGCGCCTGCGCCGGGGCAGCACGGTGGTGATCGCAGACGGCCGGGGCAGCGCCATTCAGGGGATCGTGGAGGCAATCGGTCCGGAAGGGGGGCGGGTCCGGTTGACCGGACCGCCGCTACCGTCGAGAGAATCACCGCGGCGGATCGTCCTTCTCCAGGGGCTGGCCCGGGGGGAGAAGATGGATCAGATCGTGCGCCAGGCCGTGGAGCTGGGGGTGCAACAGATCACCCCCGTCATTACCGGGCGCAGCGTCCCCCGCTTCAGCAGATCCCGTGAAGAGGGGCGCCTGAAACGCTGGCGCAGCCTCGCCCGTGCGGCGGCGAAACAGTGCCGCCGGGCCGTTCTGCCCGAGGTGACGCCGGTGCTGGAATTCGCCGGTGCCCTCGAGCTGCTGCGGGGGCGAACGGTGGTGGTTCCCTGGGAAGGGGAGGTAGAGCGGGGGTTGGATCGGCTGTTGAAGCGGCTTCCGGATGAACAGGAGGCTGTTTTTATTTTTATCGGCCCCGAGGGAGGCTTCAGCGAGGAGGAGATCGCCGCCCTTGCCGCCGCGGGGGTCTGTCCGATCCATCTGGGGCCGCGCATCCTGCGCACTGAAACCGCAGCAGCGGTGACCGCCGCCCTGGTCCAGGCGGCCTGGGGCGATCTGGGGGTGAGCCGGAGATGAGAAAAAAAAGAGTTGCCTTTTACACTCTCGGGTGCAAGGTGAACTACTGCGAGTCGGAGGCGCTGCAGTCGCTCTTTGAAAAAGAGGGCTACCGCGTCGTCGATTTCAAAAAGCCGGCCGAGATCTACGTGATCAATACCTGCACTGTGACCGGGTCGAGCGACCACAAATCCCGTAAAGCGATCCGCCGGGCCCGGCGAACCTCGCCGGAGGCGATCATCGTGGCAACGGGGTGCTATGCCCAGGGTTTTCCCGAGGAGATCAAGCAGATGGGGCAGGCGGATCTGATCATCGGCACTCACGGTCGGGAAAAACTTCCCGAGATCATCGCCTCGCTTGAACCGGGGCAGCCCCGGGAGCTGGTCCGGCCCTACGGCCCGGGCGGTTCTTTCGAGCTTCTTCCGGGGGGGCGCCGCCGGGGCCGCTCGCGGGGTTTCCTGAAAATACAGGAGGGTTGCGATCAGGGCTGCACATACTGCATTATCCCGGCGGTGCGGGGACCCCTGCGCAGCCTGCCGCCGGATAAGGCCGTGGAGCGGGCCCGGGCCATGGTTGAAAGCGGTTACCGGGAAATTGTGCTCACCGGGGTCCACCTCGGACTCTACGGAAACGATCTGGAGCAGGTCAGTTTGGGGGTGCTCCTGGAGAAGCTGGAGAAGGTCCCGGGGTTGGAACGAATCCGGTTGAGCTCCATCGAGCCCTCCGATATCACCAGGGAACTTGTCGAAAGGCTGATCTCCTCAAAAAAGATCTGCCCCCATCTTCACATCCCCCTGCAGAGCGGCGATAAGGAGATTCTCAGCCGGATGAATCGCACCTATACCCCCGAGGAGTATCTGTACCTGATCCGGTGGCTGCGGGAGCGGAGAAGCGATCTGGCGGTAAGCGCCGATATCATGGTCGGTTTTCCGGGGGAGACGGAGAAACATCACCGGCGCAGCCTCAATTTTGCCAGGGCGATGCGCTTCAGCCGCCTTCATGTCTTCACCTATTCGGCCCGCCCCGGAACCGCCGCTGCCGCCATGAGCGAGCAGGTCGAGAAGGCGGTCATGGAAAGGCGCAGCCGCGAGATGATCTCTCTCGGTCACGAGATGGCCGCTGCTTTCCGCCGCAAGTTTATCGCCACCACCCAGGAGGTGCTTATCGAAAAGGTCAGCCCGCATCGTTTCGGTGAAGGATTTACCCCGCATTACCTGCGCACCCGGGTCTCCCTCGAGGGAAAGGGGCGGAACTGGCCGGGAAAATTGATCCCTGTCCGGCTGGAAAAGGTGGAGGGAGAATATCTTTGGGGAAAGACATAAACCGCATGGCGATGCATAGGAATAGGGTAAAAGTCCCTTAAAAGAAGGGGAGTGCTCTTCCATGCATCGTTTCTTCGTTATTGAGGCCCGGCGTCTTTTGCCCCTTTTGTTTCTGCTCGTTCTCCTAGTGACCCTGTCGATCTACGACAATTTTTTTCGTGAAATTCCAGCGGTGGGCCCCGAGGACGGATCAAAAAATGCGATCACCTTTGTCACTGCCGACCGCGGAGATCTCGTTGCCCCGACCTTTTTCGAGGTGATCGACTCGACAGAATCCTGGACCCGGCTCCGGCAGGAGAATAGCGCTCTGCCGGATTACCCCTTCAACCCCGCTTTCGAATACGCGGTCAGCGCCACGAATGGCGAAATCAAAAGTGTGCAGGTTTATCCGCAGGAAGAGGGCGTTGTCCAGGTGCAGATCAGGGTGACCGAGCAGCCCCACAGCTACCATCTGGTTACCGTGGAAAGAGAGAAGGTCGGGGAGCAGCCCCGCTGGCTATTTCTTGACGAGAAAGAACAGATCATGCAGGAGATCTATGCACCGGGGGAAGATGGCGAGGCCGACAACAAGGACGCCCCGGCGGAGCCGGGAGCGGGGGCAAAAACTGCCGGCGATTAAGCCCAACCGGGAACCTGTTCCCGGGCTTTTGCCCTGCCGCCGCCCTGTCATCTCGAGCGAAGCGAAGGATCCCGGGGAAAGAAGGGACGGTGGGACAGGAGGGACGTACCTTGTTGTCCCACTTTATTGCCCTCCGGACATCCCCACAAGATTGGCCGGTGCCGACTCTGCCCCTGCGGTCGGTCTCTGCGGGGGATGATCAGGTAGCCTGGAAATCATTTTCGATGAACCTGGCCAGCTCCGCGAGCGTGCCCCGGTAATCGTGCGGCAGGGCATCCTCCCCGCGATCGATCACGCCGCCCTCGACAAGATAGGTACCCATGCCGGCCCTGGTTGCGCTGATATCCTCGAGGGTATCGTTACCCGCCATCAGGCATCTTTCCGGAGCGACGGCGATACGCGAGGCGATCTCCAGGTAATAGTCGGGGTGAGGTTTGCAGGAATGCATATTCTCGATGGTGGTAATAAGGTCAAAATACTCTTCCGAAAGCCCTCCCCAGGAAAGCCGCTCCACGGCGGCACTGTGGGGGAAAACCGGCTGCGTTGCCAGAACAAGTTTAAGACCCTGACGCCGGGCTGCTTCCAGCACGCTTCGGGCGTGGGAACGGGGAGCACTCCAGGAGCGCAGGCGGGGGAATTCGTTCCGGTAGAATTCCCTGATCAGCGGATCGATCGCCGCACGGTCCGACCCCAGGTTGCGGCAGAAATCGGCAAAAAAGGTCGTTTCATTGGTCTTGCTGCGCTCCTGATCGCGGATCGTGGTCCTGGTTGCGGTCAGCAGGTGCCGGGCAAATTGGTCCGGGGAATGAAGCTCCGAAAAATATCCGGAGAGCGCTTCAAAATATGCCGGGACGAACCGATCCAGCTCCAGCTCGATCAGGGTTCCATCGAGATCGATCAACAGGGCTTCAAAGCGCTGTTCAGGCGCCTGAACGGGCCTATTCTTCTTCATCGTACTCTTCACCCAACGATTCGCTGAGCTGCTCCAGAAGGGCCGGATCGATCAGCTCTGCGGTGGCCTCGCCGATAATATTTTGAATATCGCCGATGAGCCTGCTGAAACGGAATTCTGCATCCAGAAAACGTTTCACCGTTAAATTAAGGTTCAGCACCTCGAAAAGCCGTTCCAGTTTTTCGCCCTGTTCCGGGGCTATCTCCAGCCCGGACAGTTTTTGCTTCTGCAGGCGGAATTGCTCTTTGCGAAAATCGATCAGCATCTCCCGGGCGGCGCTGTCATCGAGCATCAGTTTCTGGGCTTCGCTGTATTCCTGCAGTTCGGCCGACTCCCGCAGCGCTTTGGCCAGCCGGTGGGCGGCATCGTAAGGATTCATTCTCAACACCTCTCACTTTCGTACTTATTTGTTTGATCGCCGGCGCCCCTGCAGAGAGCAGGGCTCTCAGCTCTATCGCGGCCCGGTCGAGATTGCTGCTGTCGATCACCGCGGTGAAGGGGCGGCGCTCGGGGCGGGCATCGCCGTACATGCGGTCGTAGTAGTTGCGGCAGAGGGAGCCGGCGACGGCCTCGTAACGGCCGGCGGAAAGATCGCCGAGCAGCTGCTCGACAGCGGCACCACCGATGCGGCAGCGCAGGGAAAGAATTGCCTCCCGGATCCCGGCCAGCTCCGCCTCAAGGTGAAGTGAAGGCAGGTACTGCTTGACGATCCGGCGTACCCTCAGATCAAGGGGGGCGGTGAGAAGGAAGTGCTCGCCCTGCTTCATCGCCTCCGCAACAAAATTGGGTAGATGGATCCGGCCGATGCGGCGCCCCTCGCCCTCGATGACAATGCGGTCTGAACCGTTGAAGCGGTCAAGCTCCCGCAGCAGCAGCGCTTCAAAATCTTTCTGCGACGGTTGCTCATCCAATCCGACGGCTCCAAAAAGTGAACCGCGGTGGCGGGCCAGCCCTTCCAGATCTACCGCCGGGGCTCCCTGCTCGATCAGTTTACCGATCACCGCAGTTTTGCCGGTACCGGTGAGTCCATGCAGAACGGCAAACTTGCTCTTCAAGGGGTAATTATCCAGGCGGCGGTGCACCAGGCGGCGATAGGCGCGGTACCCTCCCAGCAGGCGGAAAGAGGCGACCCCGGCCAGATTGAGGGCCAGATGGAGGCTGCGGCTGCGCAGGCCGCCCCGCCAGCAGTAAAGCACCGGGACATTTTCCCCGGCGGCGGTGGTGATGGCATCGATCAGCGCCGGCAGCCGCGGTGCAGCCAGAGAGAGAGCGCTCCGGCGAGCAGCGAGCTCTCCCTCGTGGTGATAGAGCAGGCCGATCTTTTCGCGCTCGGCGTTGTCCAGAAGGGGAATATTGCACGAGCCCGGGATCGAGGCCCGGGCATATTCCGCCGGAGAGCGGAGATCGATAAAGGTGATATCCTCTCGCCCGGTCGCTTCTTCTATGGTAATAGTCAGCTCCATGCGGGAGCGCACCCCGTTTCCTTCTTGCAAACTGATTTTATTATAGCTCAGTTTGGTAAATCGACGCAAGGCGCCGCCGGGGCTGAAAAAATCTTTGCAGGAAAAAGGTAAAAGCCGGGCCTGTCCCGAATTAAAAAATAGATGATTGTTTTCGGACAGGATCTTGTTTCTCAAGGCGATCACTCTGTGCTATAATGACAGCATTGTGGAGCAGGAGGTAACAGATGTCTGCAGATTGCATTTTCTGTCGTATTATCAACAAGGAAAGCGAGGCCGAGATTGTCTACGAGGACGATGAATTTATCGCCTTCAAGGATCTCTTTCCCGCTGCTCCGGTGCATCTTTTGATCGTTCCCCGCAGACATATTTCCACCCTGGCCGACCTGGAAGCAGAGGATGCCCCGATGATGGGGCGCCTGATAGGCGTCGCCAACGATCTGGCCCGGTCCTTCAACCTGGACCGCTCCGGGTACCGCTTAGTGATCAACTGCGGCAAGGAGGGTGGACAGGTGGTCTTTCACCTGCACCTGCATCTCCTGGGGGGGAAAGCGTTATCGCCTGCTATCGCCGAGGGGCGGGGAGGTTAAGCGTTTCTCCACGCCGCTACTTCTGGCGATGGTTTGTGCAGAGAGGGGGGAATAGCTATGGCTGAAGTCAAGGTAGGGAAGGATGAATCCCTTGACAGGGCCCTGAGAAGGTTTAAAAGAAAGTGTGCCCGGACAGGCATCCTGTCGGAAGCGCGCCGCCGGAGACACTATGAAAAACCGAGTGTCCGCCGCAAGAAGAAATCGGAGGCGGCGCGGAAACGTCGTTATCGTTAACCTGTCCGGTTTCCGGCGGGCCGGAGGGGTCCGTCAAGCGAAGCCGTCACCCCTTTCGATGAATTGGCAGTAAGGCCCGGCAGCAGACCGGGCTTTTTTTATCCCCAATCATCCTCCCGCAGACGGCGGGCGATCTCGCGCAGGTAGCTGATAAATATTCCCGACGGTGCGAGGATCAGGACCGCTGCTGCCAGGTAGACTCCCAGATCCCAGCCGCTCATCTAGAGCGCCTCCTCCGGCCCTGAATTTTTACCGCAGAGCATTCCGATCAGAAATGCCAGCAGGACAAAGGGCGGGATCAGGAAGATGCCGTATTCCTGCCAGAGCTCCACGGTGTGGCCGCAGAGATTGATCCGCAGGATCATGGTACCCCATTCTTCCGAAAAGAAACCCGCCGTGGTGATCAACAGATAGTAGAAGATCGTGCCGAAGAAACCGGTTGCCGCGGCCAGGCTGCCGCCAAGCTTGTTCTGCGGTAACTTTTTAAAGAAGACCGCGGTGTACAGGGGGATCAGAACGGTATTGATCAGGATGCTCGCCTGAAATACCCACACCCCCATGATCCGTTCAAAGTAGAACGAGAGCGCCACCGAGACCGCCGCCGAGATCAGGACCGCCCGTTTGGTGTAGATCATCAGCTTGTCCGGAGGGATCTCCGGCCTGAAAAGGGGCCGGTACAGATCGTAGACCAGGTTTCCCGAGGAGACCAGGAAATAGGAGTCGGCCGTTGACATTGCCGCTGCAAGCACCCCGGCCAGGAAAAGACCGATCAGGCCGGGAGGCAGGTAGTGCGCTGCCAGTGCCAGAAGCGCCTGGTTGGCGTGGGGTTCACCGATCACGCCCAGACCGACCGCGGCAACAGCGGCCAGTCCGAGCATGCAGCAGGCAAATTCATAGGCTGTCCAGATGGGCGTGCTGATCAGCAGCGCCCGCCGGGCCTCCCGGGGCGAGCGGGAGGCGTAGATCCGCTGCATAAAGGCCGGCTCGCAGAGCACCGCCAGCGAGGTCAGGGCGTACGCGGCGATCACCCCGCCGGTAAGATAGCCCCCGGAAGGGGAGAAGTAATACCAGGGATCATCGCCCAGGTAGGCGGTCAGCCCTTCGTAGACGCCGCTGTAGCCCCCCAGATCATTCCAGCAGAAGATCAGGGCCAGTCCCAGGGAAAGTGCCATGATCGTGAACTGGACCATATCGGTTACCGCCACTGCCCAGAGCCCCCCGGTATAGGTGTAGGCGACAACGATAACCGCAGCGATAAGCACGCCAAGCGAGAAAGGCACCTTGAAAAGAAGGGTGAAGATAAAACCGATCCCCATCATCTCCATGGTATTGATGGAGTAGAAAAAGGAGGAGCAGGCGGAGATGGCCTGGGCAAATTTGCCGTAGCGGCCGCCGATAAGATCGATAAAGGTGTTTCCTTCCAGTTCGCGAAACCGGGGTGCCAGGAATGCCATCAACAGGTAGAGTCCGGTATAGGGCAGGGCATAGGCAAAAAATCCGGTGACCCCTTCGAAAAAGCCGATCTCGGAGGTGCCGAAAAGCGTGTCCAGCCCGTAAAAGGTCGAGACCAGGGTGCCGATGAGCAAAGGCAGGGTCAGCCCCTTCGAAGCGAGGAAATAATCTTCAAAGGTGCGCTGTTTTTTTCGAAAGAAGAAACCGACGGCGATCATCGCCGAGAGATAGAATAGAACAATGGCCCAGTCAATCCAGGTCAAGGTGACGGCGATCGTGGCGGCCGCCTCTCCCATCTTCCTGCCCCCTTTTCGGGCCGGCCTGAAGAACCGAGCCCGCGAAAATATCGCTTTCCATTATACTATAAAAATTTTGGGGCGGGGATCTATTTTTATTCCTTCAGGCGGCGAAGCGGGCGGGAGCACCCTGTCACCGTGCTCTGCCCCCGGCCGGTCTTATTTGAGGGCACCGGCGCATAAACCTAAACAAAAAGATCTTTGGAGGGGGATGCCCGGATTGTTGCAGAGAAGGAAAAAGGGAAGTTTCAAGGAGATCATCGCTGATTTTTTTGAGCTGCCCCAGGAGATCATCCTCGATCTGCCCCGCGTGACCCAGGTGGGCAATGTGCAGCTCTACATTGAGAATCACCGCGGCGTCATCGCTTACGATGAAAACGAGATCCGCCTCTCGGTGAAAAACGGCGAGATCATCATCCGGGGGGAAAAGATGCAGATCAAGAACCTGCTTGAAGAGGAGCTTCTGATCAAAGGGGTAATCGGCAGCCTGACCTATGAAGGGTAGCTGCCGCATAGGAGGGTAGGCCGGTGTTTATAATAAGATGGTGGCGGTTTATTCGCGGTTTTGTGGTCGTCTCCCTGGAGGGGCGGGGTATTGAACGGCTGATCAACCTGGCAATATCGCGGGGGATCGCTTTCTGGGATCTGCACAAGCAGAAAGAGAGGGCCCGCCTTTCCCTGCCCCTGAGCTCCTTCCGGGCGCTGCGTCCCCTGATCAGGCAGACGCACTGCCGCCTGCGTATCGAGCGGAAGGTGGGTCTGCCCTTCCTTAAATATCGTTTGCGCCGCCGCTGGGGGCTGGCTGCAGGGGCGGTGATCTTTGTAGCCGCTCTTTACCTGGCGACATCCTTTGTCTGGTCCATCAGGGTCAGCGGGGCCGACCGTCTGGAAGAGGAAGAGATCCTCTCCCTTGTTGGTGAGCTCGGAGTTCGTCCCGGGGTCTGGAAAAGGAAACTCGACCTCGGCGAGCTGGCGGAGGAGCTGCCCCGCCGCAACAGCGCCATCGCCTGGGCCGGACTGCGGCTCCGCGGGATCTTGCTCGAGATCGAGATCGTGGAGCATCTGGCGGGAACGGAGATCGACAATCGCCCCGCCGATCTGATCGCGGCCCGGGACGGGCTGATCGAGCGGATCGTGGTGATCGAGGGGCGGGCTGCGGTAAAGGTGGGTGATACCGTCTCCCGGGGCGATCTCCTCATCGAGGGGCTCACCAGCCTGGAGGAGGGTATTCTGGCTCCGGAAGAGCTGCCCCCCCCACAGGAGGTGCGCGCCCGTGGTCAGGTGGAAGCGCGGGTCTGGTACGAGGCCCGGGAAGCGCTTGAGCTGGAGAAGAGCACCGGGGTATTGACCGGTCGTTCCCGCAAAAGTGCCCATCTGCGGTTGCAGAGCGGCTCGCGGCGGTTGTGGGGGCCGGCGGAAGATCCGTACCGGAATGCCAGGAAGAAGAGCCGGGTTTTGAAATGGAGCTGGAGGAATCTTCACCTACCTGTCGAAATAGAGATTATTACCTATCATGAGCTGCGGGTTGAGCAGCAGAGGGTGCCTTACGATGAAGCGCTGCACCTGGCCCGGGAGAAGGCCGTGCAGGCGCTGCAGGCGCAGCTCTCCGGCGAGATCGAGCGGGAGCAGCTCTTTTTCGAGGAGTACACGGACAAAGGGGCGGGATGGATCCGGGCCGTTGCCGAAATCAGGGAAGAGATCAGCATGGTGAGGCTGCGCCGGCCCTGACCCGACCCGGAGGAGGTGGGGTTTATTGGCGGAAAAAACCGTCAGTCGCGCAGTTTTACTCGAAAGCAGCGAGGAGTCGCTGCAGCTGTTCGGCAAACGCGATCGCTATTTCACCCTGATCGAGGACAACTTCGAGGTTCACCTGCTGCCGCGGGGCTTTGAGCTGCTTATCGAGGGCCCCGAGGAGGAGGTGGAGCCGCTATACCAGATGTTTCAGGAGCTGCTGCGCAGTGTTCGCCGGGGCCATTTTTTGAGCAGCCGGGAATTTGAATATGCCTTGAAGTTGACCCGCGAGGGCAAGGTCAAGCTGCTACGCGAGCTTTTCAGCGAACTGCTCCTGGTTACCCCCCGGGGAAAACAGATCCGCCCGAAAACGATCGGGCAGAAACGTTATCTTGAAGCGATGCGCCGTCAGGATATCGTTCTCTGCATCGGTCCGGCGGGTACCGGCAAGACCTATCTGGCCCTGGCCATGGCCATCGATGCGCTGAAGAAGAAGCAGGTCCAGCGGCTCATCCTGGCCCGCCCGGCGGTCGAGGCCGGGGAACATCTCGGGTTTCTGCCGGGCGATTTTCAGGAAAAAGTCGATCCCTATCTCAGGCCGGTCTACGACGGGCTCTACGATCTTCTGGGGGTGGAGCTCTTCCAAAAATACCGGGAAAGAGGTATAATCGAGGTGGCGCCCCTGGCATATATGCGGGGGCGTACGCTTGATGACTCCTTTGTCATCCTTGACGAGGGACAGAACTCCACCTCCGAGCAGATGAAGATGTTTCTCACCCGTCTCGGATTCGGTTCGCAGGCAGTGGTTACCGGTGATATCACCCAGATCGATCTGCCACGGGAAAGGGAGTCTGGTCTGGCCGAGGCTCCGCGAATCCTGGGCCGGGTCGAGGGGATCGCCCTGGTCTACCTTACTGAAAAAGATGTGGTCAGGCATCCGCTGGTGCAGAACATTATCAAGGCCTACGAGGCCTACGAATCTGGCAGGGAGAGCGATCAATGAAAGTGATCCCGAGGATCAAAGAATTTATCGAGGGCCGCTCACCGCTGCAGTGGGACCTGCGGGTCCAGAGAGTGGTGCTGGCTGCGGTGATCTATGCCGTGATCTACCTGCTCCTGATCATTGTATCCATCCCCGGCCGGGTCAATGTGGAGCTGAACCGGCCCAGCCCGAAGACGATCTACGCTCCCCGCGAGGCCATCGATGAATATACCACCGGGCAGTTGCGCCAGGCGGCTGCGGCGGCGGTGCCGGAGGTGTTTGATTACAATTCGGCAGTCGAGGAAGAGGCTCTTGCTGCGGTGGACGACTTCTTTGCCCGGGTGGCCGGAATCGGTGAAGACCGGGAACTTTCCCATGAAGAGAAAACGGAAGCCTTTCAGGCCCTTTTCGACACCGAGCTGCCCGCCTCGACGGCCGAGGCCCTTCACACCGAGAAGGTGATCATCCTCGACCTGCAGGACCGGCTCAAGGATGCCCTGAAAGAGGTCTTCGAGCAGGGGGTCAAGATAAATGGTGTGGAGACGGCGCGGAAACAGATCGATCATGAGATCGCCCTGTTTCCCTTTGACGCTCGGCTGAAGCAGGTTGCCGAAAAGCTGGCCGGCCCGTTGGTCAGGCCGAATATGATCGCCAACTACGAGGCCACCGCTGCCAATCAGGAGGCTGCCCGCCGGGCCGTTGATCCAGTGATCCTGCAGCGGGACACCCTTATCGTCAGCGAGGGAGAGCTGGTCAGCGAGAAGCAGATGGCCCAGCTGGAGAGTCTGGGGCTGCTCCGGGGTAAGCAGGCTGATTACGGTGGAATCATCGGACTCTTTTTGCTCCTGCTAATAGTCTTTGTCCTTGTGGCGGTCTACCTGGCCAGATTCGTGAAAACAGTCTACGACAGCCCCAAGATGCTGCTGCTGCTCGGACTGGTTGTCATTATCACCCTGCTGATCACGATCCTGGCGACCTATTTTTCCCCGTACTGGATCCCCGCAGCGATGGGGATAATTCTGGTTACGGTGATGTTCGGTTACCGTCTGGCGGTCCTGATAAACCTTGTTCTTGCCCTGCTGGTCGGTTTTGTTACCGGCGGCGAGATCAGCTATCTGCTCATCGCCCTGACCGGGGGAATGGCTGCGATCTACGCTGTTTCCCGGGTGAGCCAGCGCGGCGATCTGGCCAAGGCCGGGCTTTACGTGGCCGGGACAAACGCGGTCACCATCCTGGCCCAGTTTCTATTCTGGGGCAGCCTCAGCCTGGAGACGGGGATCCTCAAGGAATTCGGCTATGCCTTAATCGCCGGGGTCGGCAGCGGCCTGTTATCCTCCATCATCGCCATCGGGATACTCCCGTACCTGGAGAGCGCCTTCGGTTTGACCACTGCGATCACCCTGCTGGAGCTCTCCAATCCCAATCATCCCCTGCTGCGCCGCCTTCAGACCACTGCGCCGGGGACCTACTACCACAGTATGATGGTCTGCAATCTGGCCGAAGCAGCAGCCGAAGCGGTGAACGCAGATCCCCTGCTGACCAGGGTGGGTGCCTATTATCACGATATCGGCAAGATCAAGCGGCCATATTTCTTTAACGAGAATCAGCTCTCGGGGGAGAATCCCCATGACAAGATCTCGCCCAACCTGAGTGCCATGATCATCCGGCTGCATATCAAGGATGGGGTCGAGCTGGCCCGCAAGTACCGCCTGCCCCTGGTGATCGAGGATATTATCAGGCAGCATCACGGGACCGGCCTGATCGCCTACTTCTACCAGCAGGCGGTAGAGGGGAGCAATGAGGAGCAGGTCTTTGTCGACAAGTTCAGCTACGAGGGGCCGCTGCCCCAGACCAAGGAGGCGGCGATCATCATGCTCGCCGATGCCGTGGAAGCCGGCGCCCGCTCCCTGTCCAAGCCGGTCGGCCTCCGGGTGGAGGGGTTGATCCGGCGGATCATCAAGGATAAGCTCAACAGCGGCCAGATGGATGAATGCGATCTCACCCTGAAGGAACTCGATCAGATCGGGGATACCTTTGCCCGGATCATGGCCGGGATCTATCATACCCGCGTGGAGTATCCGGAGAAGGATCTCCGGGCGGAGATCGAAAGGAGTGCTCTCCGGTGAAGGTGATCGTCAATCAGCTTCACAGTGCCGGCGGGCCGTTGACGCGGGCCCTGCGCCGCAGGCTGACCGCGGCGGCGCGCCTGCTACCCGATGAGCACCGCTTTGCCGGCGGGGAGCTTGCCGTTATCCTTGCCGACGACCACTACCTGCAGAAGCTGAACCGGAGCTATCGCGGCCTTGACGCGCCGACCGATGTTCTCTCCTTCAGTATGCTCGAGGAGGGAGATTTCCCGGGGAGTGCGGCAGCAGAAGATAGACCGGTCCTGATCGGCGATATCTATATCTCGCTGGATCGGGCACATGAGCAGGCGGCGGCGGCAGGACGCTCCCTGGAGCAGGAGGTGCTGGCCCTGTCGATTCACGGCCTGCTGCACCTGTACGGGTTTGATCACAGCTGTGCGGCCACCGCGGAGAGAATGGAGCAAAAGGAGGCCGATCTGCTCAACCGGGTGCAGCGGATCTCCCCCGAGGAGAAGGTGATGGAGCGGTTGATCGGCAGTTTCCAGGATGCCTTCAACGGCCTTCATTATACCCTGACCACGCAGCGGAATATGGCGATCCATTTTGCCGCTGCTTCCCTGGTGATCATCTTCTCCTTCCTGCTCCGTCTGGAGCCGTGGGAATTCTTCCTGATCCTGACCGTCATATTTGCCGTGCTGATCGCCGAGATGATCAATACGGCGATCGAGAAGACCGTCGATCTGGTCACGCAGGAGCAGCGCAAACTGGCCCGCATTGCCAAGGATGTGGCTGCAGGGGCGGTTCTCCTGACCGCTTTTTATGCCGTACTGGCCGGAGGTTATATTTTTGGCCCCCGTTTATGGAAGGTTATACTGAAATTAATCCATTTTTAACAACTCTTCATAATTCCATAATAGGGTTTCTTCAGGTTCACCTTTAATTAAGGTAATAATAATGAATAGACGGAGGCATCTGTTTTTGGTGAAAGCAATCGATCAAGATCGGACCAGAAAATATCTGGGATGGTTCGTGCTGCTGCTCGTGATTCTCAATACCGCCCTGATCGGGTGGTTCTATCATGAATTTCGCAGCGCCTTTCCCACCGCTGCGGCGAAGCACAGCTCGAAGCAGGCCGTGGCGCGGGAGCTGGCAGAGTACAACCGGCGGATGGCCGAAGAGCTGGGGGTTCTGGACCAGCAAGCAGTCCGCGAAGCCCTGGCCGGTTTCAATTACGACATCGAGGTTTTCAGTGGCGACGAGCTGACCGCTGCGATCATCGATCAGGGGCGCCGGGTGCAGGAACTGATTTTGCGGGAAGCGGACCTGATGGTTGTCGACAAGATTGTGGCTGAACTCAATTCCGACCGGCAGCTGCAGCAGAACAAGGGACCGCTCAGTTTTTCACTGCATTTCTCCGAGGATGAGATCGCCACCTTCCCCGAGGATATCCTCAGTGCGACCACTTTCCCGAAAATAAGGAAGCTCATTCCCCGCGATCGTTTCACCGAGGGCTGGCTGATCGAGATCGAGGTGACCGACGGGGTCGCCCGCCAGCGGGTGCCCTATGATCCGGAAAAGCTGCTGGAGACGCTTACGGAAGAGCTCGATGCGACCAGGCTGAAGCTGCATGAGGTCAAGGTGCAGAACGGTCTACTGGAGATGACCGGGGAGGGGATCACCGTGGAGCTCTACGACGAATTTGCCGCAACCAGCGCCACCTCGATCATCCACGATACCGATATCAGGGATGTGCTCAACGAACTTTTCGGCTCCGGAGCCAGGGGGATCAGCCTGGGAGGACAGCGTCTGACCGTTACCTCAGCGGTGCGCTGTAGCGGCTCCCTGATCAAGGTCAACGACAGGCTCATACCGGTCAACCCCGTGGTCATCCAGGCGGTCGGTGATCCCGTTTTGCTGACCAGCGGGCTCGATATCATCAAGAACAACATGGAGCTCACCCGGGGGATCAAATTCAGGATCACCCCCGAAAAGATGCTGGTGCTGCCGGCCTATACGCGGAGCGCCGAATAGAGATAGGAGCTGGATGAAATGGACGAGACGCTGCTGGCGGTAGCGCGGGCGGCCCGGACAAGGGCCTATGCGCCTTATTCCCGCTTTACCGTCGGCGCCGCTCTGGAGGGGGAAGGAAAGAAGATCTTCACCGGAAGCAATATCGAGAACGGCTCCTTCGGTCTAACTGTCTGCGCCGAGCGGGTCGCGCTCTGGAACGCTTACCAGGCCGGCTGCCGCCGCTTCAAGCAGCTGGCGGTGGCGGCGGATTGTTCCCCCCCGCCGCGGCCCTGTGGCGCCTGTCTTCAGGTGATCTACGAACTGGCCGGCGATATCGAGGTGATCATGGGCAATCTGGACGGAGCGATCGAACGGCGCCGCCTGGGCGAGCTGCTGCCGGAGCCCTTTGCCGAACCTCGGCTGTCCCTGCCGGAAGAGTGCTTTTCAGAAGCAGCGGCAGAGCTGTGGCGGCTGCCGCTGACCCTGCGGCCCATCGGGCGGGTGCGTAGCTCCTTTGCCGAGCCCGGTGCGGTCCCTGATAACTACCGGATCCTGCCCTCGGAGATCCATCTGGAGCCCGCCTTTCTGGAAGGGCTCTACCGCATTGAGGAGGAGCCCCGGATAATTGTCGTCGGTTACCTGCACCGCGCTGAAGGCTACACCCTGAAAAGCGAGCGCCGCGGGCGGGGCGGAGAGGTCTACGGGGTCTTTGCCTGCCGCACCTACCGCCGGCCCAATCCGATCTCGCTGACCAAGGTGGAGCTGCTCGAGCGCCGCGGGACGGTCCTGACAGTGCGGGGCCTCGATCTGATTGACGGCACCCCGGTGCTCGATCTGAAAACGGTGTACCCCCCCGGGCCGGGATCGGCTTGATCCTGATCCGCCCCGGGAGCAGGAGCGTGCTTGCTCGGACTGGCTGGTGAGATATGAGAAAGGAAAACCCCGAAGGATATCGTTCCGGATTTGTCGCCCTGGTGGGACGGCCCAATGTGGGTAAATCAACCCTGACCAATGCCCTTGTGGGGGAGAAGGTGGCCATCGTCTCGACAAGGCCGCAGACCACCCGGACGGCCATTCGCGCCGTGCTCACTGCCGAATCGGCCCAGGTGATCTTTGTCGATACCCCCGGCTTGCACCGGCCCAAGGATAAGCTGGGCCGGGCGATGATCAAGACAGCGCAGGCCGCCCTCGGGGAGACGGATCTGAGCTGCTTTGTTGTCGAGGGCCATCTGAAGCCGGGCCCGGGAGACCGCTATATCGCCGCCGCCTTGAGCCGGGTGGCCAGACCGGTCTTCCTGGTTCTGAACAAGAGCGACCTGACCTCGCCGGCGCGGCTTGCTGCCGCAGCCGCCCTCTACGGGGAGCTCTTTCCCTTTGCGGCCTCTTTCTCGCTTTCGGCCCTGCGGCGGGATAATCTGGATCTGCTCCTGGAAGCGATCATTGAGCGGCTGCCCGAAGGGCCGTGCTACTATCCGCCGGAGATGATCACCGATCAGCCCGAACGATTCATCGCCGCCGAGATTATCCGGGAAAAGATCATCCACCTGACCCGGGAAGAGATTCCCCATGCCGCTGCCGTTGTTGTCGAGGAGATTGTTCCCCGGGAGGGGAAAAAGCTGCTCGACCTGCGGGCGAAGATCTACGTGGAGCGCGATTCGCAGGTGGGCATAATTGTCGGCAAGGGCGGACAGCTCCTCAAGCAGGCCGGCACCGCTGCCCGCCGGGAGATCGAGGCTCTTTTTGGCCGGCAGATCTATCTCGATCTGCGGGTCAAGGTGAAGCGGGATTGGCGCAATCGCGAACGGCTGCTCGACGAGATGGGCTACCGCAGGACCTAGATTCGGGGGGAAACCGTTGTCCGAACGCACCTACAAAAGCGACGCTCTAATTCTGTACCACCGCAACCTCGGGGAAGCGGACCGCCTGGTGACCCTGCTGACCTGGGAGAAGGGGAAGATCACGGCGGTGGCCCGGGGTGCCCGCAAGGTCAAAAGCAGGCTGGCCGCGGGGGTCGATCTTTTCACCCACGGGCGCTACCAGTTCCACCGAGGGCGCAGCCTCGATCTGATCACCGGTCAGGAGGTTAAGGAGCATTTCAGCGCCTTTCGTGAGGACGCCGCGCTCTACCCCTACGGACTTTTCCTCTCCGAGATCACCGGAAAACTGATCCAGAGCGAGGAGCCCCAGGCTGAGCCCTGCGCCCTTCTTCTGGAGGGGTGGCGGCTGCTCTGCGATCGGGAGCTGCCTGACCCGATCCTCCTCTGCCGGGCTTTCGAGCTGAAGATGATGGAGCTGGCCGGATTTTGCCCCTACCTGGAGGGTTGCCTCCAGTGCGGCGATGCCGGGGCCCTTTTGTTCAGCCCTCGCCGGGGCGGACTTTTTTGCACCCGCTGTGCCGAAAGCGGCACCCTCAGGTTGAGTGCCGGAACAGCGGCCCTGGCCCGGCGCCTTCTCGAGGCGCCGCTGGACCGGGTCAAGCTGCTCCGCAGCTCTGCCCTGCAGAGGCGGGAGCTGGCCGAAGCGGCGGCCTCTTTTCGGCGCTACCATCTCCAGATCGAGAAGCTGCGCTCGCTCCAGCTGATCGAATCGATGAAACTGCCGGATTGAAGCAGCTCTTCTGCCGGAGCAGACCGTCAAGGGATCACTTTCACGGGTAAGAAGAGCGGCCCGCGGGGCCTAGTGATCTTGCCGATCTCGCTAACAACAGCCTCTCGGGCCGCAAAATGTGTGGATAACAGGACCTCCGGAGCCTCAAA
>JAAZPS010000114.1 GCA_012797095.1 Bacillota bacterium
GCTTTGAAATATTGTTGTCGCATTTCATTTAAGTACTCACGACGGCTTCTAATTGACATGGTCATATCACTACCCCTCGGTAAGATTTCGTCGTGAGTGAGCCGATCCCCCTTCGGTAAGATTATAAGTGAGTGATCGCGCGCCCTGTCTCTCCTCTGCTGCCTGTAGTATAATGTACAGGTGAAATTTATACCTGAGGAGGAGCTCCCATGGGAGAAATACAGGCAGTGATACTGGCAGCAGGGGAAGGTAAAAGAATGCACTCCACCTTGCCGAAGGTGCTGCACCCCCTGTGCGGGCGGCCGCTGCTACGCTATATCCTGGACAGTGCGGTTGCTGTTGCCGGGGAACCGGTCATTGTGATCGGCCGCGGTGCAGCTCTGGTCAGAGAGACCATCGGCGCCGGATGGAGCTACGCCGTCCAGGAAAAACAGCTGGGAACGGGACATGCCCTGATGCAGGCGCTGCCGCACCTGCCGGAGGAAGGACTTTTGCTGGTCCTCTGCGGGGATACCCCTTTGCTGGAGAGAGAAGATCTGGAGCAGCTGATCCGGGATCATGGTGACAGTGCTGCCACCGTGATGACAGCGGTGCCTCCGGATCCGACCGGCTACGGCCGGGTGATCCGCGATCCCGGCGGAGCGGTGCTGCGGATCGTCGAGGAAAGCGATGCCACCTCCGCCGAGGTGGAAGTGGCCGAGATCAACAGCGGATCCTACTGCTTTGATCTCAAGGTTCTTCGAGAATTTTTACCCCTTCTATCCCCTGAAAATGTTCAGCAGGAGTATTACCTTCCGGAAATTCTTTCCTTGATGAGAGAGCAGGGTCATCGTATCGGCGCTTCCTGTCTGGGGCGGTGGCAAGTCGCCCTGGGGATCAACGATCGCTGTCAGCTCGCGGAGGCGGCAGCGATCATGCGGGGACGGATCAACTGCTCCCTGATGAGGCAGGGCGTGACCATGATCGACCCCGCTTCCACCTATATTGATTTTGATGTCAGGATCGGGGCGGAGACGGTGCTTCTGCCGCAGACGCTTATCGAGGGTAATACGGTGATCGGTTCCGGCTGCCGGATCGGGCCGGGTGTGCAGATCATGAACGCGCAGATCGGAGACGGGGTTGTGATCCGGCAGGCTGTTGTTGCCGGGAGCATTCTGGAAAATGGAGCGGCGATCGGTCCCTTTGCCAATATCCGCCCCGGCTGCCGCATCGGCCCCGGGGTCAAGATCGGTGATTTTGTCGAGGTGAAGAATTCGACCATCGGGGCAGAGAGCAAGCTGCCCCATCACAGCTATGCCGGAGATGTCGATATCGAGAGCGGGGTTAACCTCGGGGCGGGAGTCATTGTGGTCAATTTTGACGGCCGCAAGAAGCACCGCTCCCTGATCCGCAGGGGTGCTTTTATCGGCTGCAACAGCAACCTCGTCTCGCCCCTGGAGATAGGCGAGGGGGCTTTTGTGGCTGCCGGTTCTACCGTGACCGGAGATGTGCCTGCCGGAGCCCTGGCCATAGCCCGGACGGATCAGAAAAACTGTGCCGGGCTGGGGAAGCGGCTGCTGGAAAAAGGCCTGCAGCAGGATAAGAAGGGAAGGGCAGAGAAGGAAGAAAAGGCCTGAACAGGTACCGAAGATAAACTCTATCATGGGGAGGGGTAATGTAGTGGGCAAAAACAAAATCAAGATCTTTAGCGGTAGCGCCAATCGCAGTCTGGCCCAAGAGATCGCCGATCATATCGGGATACCCCTGGGTGAGGCGGAGGTGGGCCGCTTCAGCGACGGGGAGATCCGGATCGGCATTCAGGAAAGCGTTCGTGGCAAGAATGTTTTTCTGATCCAGCCCCTGTGTAATCCGGCCAATGAACATATCATGGAGCTGCTTATATTGATCGACGCTCTTAAAAGGGCCTCCGCTCATTCCGTCAATGCGGTTGTCCCCTATTACGGCTATGCCCGGCAGGACCGTAAAACCAGGGCGCGGGATCCGATCACCGCCAAGTTGCTGGCCGATCTGATCACCGCCGCCGGGGCCAGCCGGGTGGTAGCGATGGATCTGCATGCCGGCCAGATCCAGGGTTTTTTCAATATTCCCTTTGATCATCTTACTGCAGTACCCATCATTGCCAACTACCTCAAGCAGAAAAGGATCCGGGGTGAGGGTGTGGTCGTCTCTCCCGATCTCGGCGGGGTCACCAGGGCCCGTGAGCTGGCCAATCGCCTGGGGCTGCCTATCGCCGTGATCGATAAGAAAAGACCCGCTCCCAACCAGGCCGAGGTGGTCAATATCATCGGCGAAGTCGAGAACAGGGTGACCATCCTGATCGACGATATCATCGATACCGCCGGAACGATCGTGCTGGGCGGCGAGGCCCTGAAGAAAAAGGGCGCTCTCGAGGTGTACGCCTGCTGCACCCACCCGGTTTTCTCCGGACCGGCCCTGGAGAGACTTAACGGGGCTTTCATCGAGGAGGTGGTCTACACCAATTCGATTCCGGTGGAGGCCAGTTTACCGACCGAAAAGTTCCACGGGCTTTCCGTGGCCCCGCTGATCGGGGAAGCGATCATCCGGATCAGCGAAGAGCGTTCGGTGAGCGCTTTGTTTGACTAATTGACACCATCTTCCATCATGGTTATACTGGACGTCGAGGAGGTTTTCGCAAATGGAGCGAATGGTACTGAAAGCAGAAATTCGTTTGCCTTTAACCAGGGGCGAACTCAATCAGTTGCGCCGGGAAGGGCGTGTCCCCGCGGTAATCTACGGGCGGGGCAAAGAGACCCGCTCGCTGCTGGTAGACGGCCGCCTGTTGAGAAAGGTTCTCTCTGCAGGTGGGACAAACGTACTGATCGATCTGGAGATCGGCAACGGCGCCGGTTCGGATCGGGAAACGGTGATGTTGAAAGAGATTCAAAGACATCTCTGGCAGCAAGATCGTCTCCTGCATGTTGATTTTATCCGTATCTCCATGGAGGATGAGATCGAGGTAGAGGTCCCGTTGAACTTTGTCGGAGAAGCGGCCGGGACCCTGGAAGGCGGGATCATCCAGATTCTTCTGCGCGAAGTGAGTGTCAAGTGTCTCCCGGTGAATATTCCGGAATTGCTGGAGATCGATCTTTCGCCGCTGGGGATCGGGGATAGCATCAGCGCGGGCAGCCTGACCCTGCCTGAAGGGGTCACCCTGTTGACTGCCCCGGAGGATGCTCTGGCCCAGGTCCTTGTTCCGGAAGAGGAAGAAGAGGAAGAGGAAGAAGAAGAGCTGCTGGCGGCCGAGGAAGAGGCCGGCGAGGCTGCTGCGGAAGACGATCAGGAGGCGCCGCCGGAGGGCGAGGAGGCCGGGAAATAAATCTTTTTCCGGAGAAGGGTTCGCGAAAATTACGACCACGCCATTGTGGGACTGGGCAATCCCGGGGAGCGTTACAGCGGAACCAGACACAATCTGGGCTATCGTGTGGTGGAATTGCTATCCAGATCGATCAGGGCGGAAAGACCATTTCATCTGCGTCATTCCTGCTGCGCTGCCGCCGAATATCGGTCGCAGCGCCTGCTTCTGGTTCAGCCGCGCACCTTCATGAACCTGAGCGGGCGGGCGGCGGCGGAGCTGATGCAGCGTTTTTCTCTCAGCCCCGAACAGCTTATTCTGATCTACGATGATCTGGACCTACCGCCGGGATGGATCCGGCTGCGCTCCGGAGGCGGCAGCGGCGGTCACCGCGGCGTTCGCTCGGTCATCGAGACGCTCGGTACCGGCAATTTTCTGCGCCTGCGGATCGGTATCGGTAAACCGCTTGCCGGTGACACCGCCGCCTATGTGCTCGTGGAGCCCCCGCTGCCCGAGCGGGAACTGCTCGAAGGAGCTGTTGAACGGGCTGTTGAAGCCCTGTTTGTTTATCTCGGGCCGGGGTTGGAGGAGGCGATGAACCGGTTCAACCGCCCGCCCTAGCCTGCGGTTGCGGCCTGGTTGCTTGCAGTTGTCTCCCCTTCATTCCAGGGCAGCCCCTTAAGCGATCGTCCCTTTCCCGGGCAACTGACCGGCAGTCTCTTCTGGGCATCCCGGTTGGCATGATTGCCAGCCCCAATGGTGTGGTTCGCAGGATCCCCGCTCTCGCCCGCAGCGGTGGGTTGAATACGGGCAAATTTCCGATGGCAGCGGAGAATTCTGCTTTTTAAAACCGAAGCGGTATCGGCTCCCGCATGCCGCCTGTCGACAGGGGTACAGGCCGGAGGATTCACCTTGCTGCGGTGGAACCTTGGAGCGAGCCCCCCGATTTCCGCCAGACTGCCCCGGTTATCTTTTCCCCCACGGAGAGGTTCAAAGTGGGGAAGATCTTTTCACGGACCCAAAAATAAAATCCCGTTGCGGGCTTCCTTCGCTGTCCCCCTGATCTTCCTTCATTTCATTCCGGGGTTTCTCACCACTGTCACCAGAGCTTTCCTCCATTGTCATCCTGAGCGCAGCGAAGGATCCCTGTACGGGCCGCCGGGGCAATTCCCGGATCCCGATCTGGCAGCGCAGAGGGCCGAAACCTCCGTTACCCCGGCGGGTTCCCGGTGTGCAGCCCTGCAGGGATAGATCTGCCCATCCCGGGGTAGCATAATCACAGATCTTAAATGAATATGATGGTGTGAAAGAGGAAATGAGGATCACCTATATCTGTGATCGCTGCGGGGCGTTGATCGGCGCCCTCAGCCTGACAGAAGCGGAGCTGCATCAGATCGGTATCGATATCTTGACGGCAGATCTGCACGAAGATATAATTAAGTCTGCCGAAACGGGTGATCTTTTTATCTATTCCCTTTGCGATCACTGTGTGGAGACCACTCCTGTTAATGAGGCGGAGTGGCCCTACCGGAAAGAACCCGACGTCCATTAACGGGGCGCCGGGTAGTGCATTTTTCACAAGATTCACACTCCCATGAAGTGAGGATGGCATCGTGTTTTTACATGAATTGCTCAAAGAATGGCCCCGGGACCGATCCTTCAAACAGCTGCTCAGGAGCGCCTCAGATCTTTCCGGTTCCGGCAGCGCCGTCACCGGGATCGGCGGCAGTGCCGCTGCCTTTCTTCAGGCGGGCCTGGTTGAAACCTTGAACTGTCCGGCGGTGGTGGTTGCGGCGGATCTGGCCCGGGCAGAAAAAATTTATGAAGATCTGCTGGCCTTTTTACCCCCCGGCCGGGTTGGTTTGCTGCCGGCCCGGGAACTGTTTATCACTGCCGATTTTCTTGCCCGGAGTATGGAGCAGCGTCGGCAGCGCCTCTTTTTTCTGGAGCGGCTGCAGCGGCGAGAGAGCGCCGTCTTTGTGGCGCCGTTTACTGCCCTGATATCGCGGGTCTTGCCCCCCCAGGAGTGGCGCCGTCTGTTGATACCACTGCAGGTCGGTGAGGGGGTTGACCGGGAGATTCTTTTGCAGAAACTTATCGAGAACGGTTACGAAAGGGTGCCCTTGATCGAGGGGCGGGGGCAGTGCAGCGCCCGTGGTGAAATTATCGATATCTTCCCCCCCGGCAGGGAGCGACCCCTGCGGGTGGAACTTTTCGGCGAGATCATCGATTCGATCCGTTTTTTCGACCCGGCGACGCAGCGTTCAACCGAACGGTTGGATCAGGTGGTGATCTTGCCGGCATATGAACTGGTGATCTCCGGGGCGCGGTTCGAGCAGGGAGAGCAGCGGATCCGCCGCGAGCTGGAGCCTGCTCTTGCCCGGCTACGCCGCAGGGGAGAAGAGCAGGCGGCAGCAAAGCTGAAAACAAGTACCGGCCGGCACCTCAACCGCCTCCTGATGCCCGGCGGTCTTGATCACCTTTCCAGCTATTTCTCTTATTTTTATGGTGAAGGCGCCAGCCTTTTTGACTACCTACCTACAGAATCGATCGTGCTGGTCGATGAGCCGGCGGCAATTTTCAAGAATGCCGCCGGGCTGCATCGTGAGCTGCTCTCGCACTACGGTAGTATTTTTGCCCGGGGAGAGATGCTGCCGGGTGCGGATTATCCTTTCTGGCAGATCGAGGAGCTGCTCTCCCCGCGTTCCAATATTATGGCCCTGTCGCTTTTTCCCTCCTCAACGGGCTCACTGGAGCTGTCCCCGGAGCTGGTGTTGTCAGGAAGGGATGCGGCCAGCTATCACGGACAGTGGGAACTTTTGGGCTCCGATCTGGCCGAATGGAGAAAAGCGGGCTACCGGATCGCCGTGGCTGCCGCTACGGAAGAGCGGGCCCGGGGATTGCGGCAGCTGCTGGCTGAGCAGGGCCTGAAGGTGGGTCCCCTCTCCGGCCAACCCTGGGCCCCGGGTGAGGCGCGCATGGTTACAGCGATCCTGGAGGGGGGATTCCTGATCCCATCGTTGAAATTGGCTGTGGTGACAGAGCACAATATACTTCCCCGGCGCCGCAAGAAGAGAAGGCTGACCCGGCAGGAGGGTTCCGGGCTGCACCACTACCGCGATCTGGCCGTGGGCGATTATGTGGTGCATGAACAGCATGGAATCGGCAAATATTTGGGGCTGAACACCCTGGAAATTGGCGGTGTTCAGCGCGATTACCTGCTTATAAAATACCAGGGGAGCGATCGGCTTTACCTCCCCGCGGATCAGATCGAGCTGATCCAGAAATATATCGGGGCGGAAGGGAAGGCGCCGCGGCTGCACCGCCTCGGCGGCGGCGAATGGCAGCGTCTCAAAAGCAGGGTGAAGGCCTCGGTGGAAGAGATGGCTCAGGAGCTGCTCTCCCTTTATGCGGCGCGCGAATTGGCCGATGGTTATCGTTTCAAAGGGGATCACCCCTGGCAGAAGGAATTTGAAATGCTTTTCCCCTATGAAGAGACCACCGATCAGCTGCAGGCCATCGCCGAGGTCAAGGCGGATCTGGAGAAAGATCATCCCATGGATCGCCTGATCTGCGGTGATGTCGGTTACGGCAAGACCGAGGTGGCCCTGCGGGCAGCTTTCAAGGTCGTTATGGAGGGAAAGCAGGTGGCCATGCTTGTCCCGACCACGGTTCTTTCCCAGCAACATTTCCGCACATTTTCGGAACGGTTTGCTGAATTTCCCTTCCAGGTTGCCCAGTTGAGCCGGTTTGTCTCGCTCGCGGAGCAGAAGAAGATCTTGCAAGATCTGGCTGACGGGAAGATCGATATCGTCATCGGGACCCACCGCCTTCTTTCAAAAGATATCAAATTCCGTGATCTGGGGCTTTTGATCATCGATGAAGAGCAGCGTTTCGGCGTGCGCCACAAGGAGAAGCTGAAACAGATGCGGCTTTCCGTCGATGTCCTGGCGATGACCGCGACTCCGATACCGAGGACGATGCATCTTTCCCTTGTTGGTGTGAGAGATCTCAGTGTCATCGAAACACCGCCGGAGAACCGTTATCCGGTTCAGACCTTTGTGGCCGAGTATTCCGATCACCTGGCCCGGGAGGCGATCCAGCGGGAGCTGAACCGGGGAGGGCAGGTTTACGTTGTCTTCAACCGGATCGCCGGGATCAACGCCATGGCTGAACAGATCCGGGAGCTGTTTCCCGGCGCCGCCGTGGCGGTGGGGCACGGGCGGATTCCCGAGGCTACTCTGGAACAACTGATGGACGATTTTATCGAGGGGAAATATCAAATTTTGGTGAGCACGACCATCATCGAAGCGGGACTCGATATCCCAAACGTGAACACCCTGCTGGTCTACGATGCCGATCAGTTCGGTCTGGCCCAGTTGTACCAGCTGCGCGGGCGGGTCGGCCGTTCTCACCGGCTGGCCTATGCTTACCTGACCTACCGCCGGGAGAAGATCATCACGGAAGATGCCAGGAAAAGGCTGCAGGCGATCAAAGAATTTACCGAGCTTGGTTCGGGATTCAAGGTGGCCCTGCGCGATCTGGAGATCCGCGGCTCCGGCAATATCCTCGGTGCAGAGCAACACGGTTTCATGGTTGAGATCGGCTTTGATCTCTATTCCCGCCTGCTCGAGGAGGCCGTGGCCAGGATCAAGGAGCGCCCGCCCAAAGAGGAGCCGCTCCCGCCGCCCCGTCTGGATCTGAAGCTGAATGCCTACCTGCCAACAGCCTATATCACCAACCAGGGTCAGAAGATCGATCTATACAAACGGATCTATACCCTGACCTCGGAAAGCGAGCTCCGCGAAATTGAAGAGGAGATACGCGATCGCTATGGTAGCCCGCCCCCGCCGGTGCAGAATCTGCTTCAGGCGGCTTCCCTGAGGATCGCCGCCCTCCAGCTGGGAATCTGCTTGCTGGAGCAGGATGATGGCGTCGTGAAGGTCAAATTTTATCCCGGGCGAAAGCCTGATCGGCTCGGCCTCGGGCCGCCGGTTCGGCGGGGCCGCCGCCGGGTTCACTGGATCGATGAGGAGACGCTGGGAGTAAGAATTCAGGATGCAGCTGGAAAAGCGGCGCTCCCGGAGCTGTCCCACTTTTTGAAAGAGCTTTCCGGGGAATTACCGGAGGAAGTAGCGCTTCGCCAAAAGATACCTGATGCATAAAACCGCTGTTGGGGATGAATACTAATTTCGGAAGAGAGAGTTATTGCCTGCTATTTCACAAAGGAGGAAACACAGTTGAAAGCAACCGGTATTGTCAGGCGCATTGACGATCTTGGCCGTGTCGTCATTCCCAAGGAGATTCGCCGCACTCTGAAGATCAGAGAAGGGGATCCCCTGGAGATCTATGTTGACCGGGGTGGAGAGGTTATTCTGAAGAAATACTCCCCCATCGGCGAGCTGGGCGATTTTGCCCAGGAATATGCCGACTCTCTTTATGAATCGATGGGCCATATTTCATGTATTGCCGACCGGGATACAATTATCGCGGTGGCCGGAGCACCCAAAAAGGAATTTGTGAACCGGCCCTTGAACAGCGCTCTGGAGCAGGTAATGGAAAACCGTAAAAGCGTGCTGATCAACGATACCTCCGAGCATCAATATTACCGGGAAACGGATGATATGTTCGGTCCGCGTTTTGCCAATGAGGCGATCGCACCGATCATTTCCGAGGGTGATCCCATCGGTGCAGTGGTCATGGGCAGCCGGGATCCTTCGGTCAGGATGACCGATCTGGAGCTCAAGCTGGTCGAGACGGCCGCTTCATTTCTGGCCAAGCAGATGGAGCAGTAAACTTGAAAAGTAGATTCGGCGTGCTGAAGTTGGTATAATACAGCCAATCTAGAAAGATAAAGGGGATCGGAACCAGGGGAAGGAAGGAAGGAAGGGCTTTGTCCAGCCACAGCAGATTTATCCGGGGCGCGGCTATTCTGGCTGTGGCCGGGGTAGGGGTTCGTTTCATTGGCGCGGTCATGAAGATCTGGCTCGTCAGGATTGTTGGCGACGGTGGGATCGGCCTTTACCAGATGGCCTATCCGATCTACTCGACCCTGCTGGCCATCTCGACGGCGGGGATCCCGGTGGCGATCTCGAAACTGGTCGCCGAGAAGGTGACCGTCGATGATTACCGGGAAGCGATGCGGGTTTTCCGCATCGCCCTTTTGATCTTGACCTTCACTGGCCTGCTGATCACCCTGGTTTTATATTTCACCGCCGATACGATTGTGCGGCTCACCAACGGCGATCCCCTGTCGATCTATTCGATCATGGCCATCGCGCCGGCCATTTTTTTTGTGACGGTGATGTCGGCGCTGCGCGGTTTTTTCCAGGGACAGCAGTACATGTTCCCCACCGCTGCTTCGCAGGTGATCGAGCAGGTGGGACGGGCGGTCTTCTCTTTGTACCTGGCGGTCTCGCTGCTGGGCTGGGGGGTGGAGTACGCTGCCGCCGGTGCCGCTTTTGGCACTGCCGCCGGGGGTCTCCTCGGACTTTTGCTGCTGCTGCTGATCTACTACCGGCGCCGCCCGGCCTTCATGAAGAGGGTTCGAGAGCAACGTGACACCGCCTCCCAGCCTGTCGGAGCGATCATCCGGCGCATCTTCAGCCTGGCGATCCCGATCACCTTCGGCTCCCTGATCATGCCGCTGTTAAGCCTGATCGACCAGCTGATCGTACCCGGGCGGCTCAAGGCGATCGGCCTGGCCCAGCAGCAGGCCACCGCTCTTTACGGACAGCTTACCGGGATGGCCGGCTCGGTAGTCTATTTCCCCAATGTTGTCACCCTGGCGCTGAGCATGAGCCTGGTGCCGGCGATTTCAGAAGCTTTGGTATTGCGCAACAGAAAGCTGGTCAGAACTAGGGCCGCCCTTTCCATAAAACTGACCGTGCTCTTCTCCATGCCCGCTGCGGTGGGGCTTTACCGGTTGGCCACGCCGGTGATCGCGCTGCTTTTCGGTTACGAAAATGCTGGGGCGGGCTACGCTCTGGCCTATATGTCCTGGTCGGTTCTTCCCCTGGGGCTCTATGTGGCCACGACCGGAATTCTGCAGGGCTTGGGCAAGACGGTGACCCCGGTGATCAATATGGCCCTTGGCGGGGTGCTCAAGGCGGTCCTGGCCTGGTATCTGACATCGATCCCTTCGCTGCATATCGGCGGAGCCGCTCTCGGTTCGGTCATCGGCACCGGGCTTGCCGCAGTGCTGAATCTCCATGCGGTGGCGCAGCAGACCGGATGGCGCTTCCGGGCGGGCGAGCTGGTGCTGCTGCCGGGCCTCTCTGCAGCGGCGATGACCGCGGCGGTCTCCCTGGGTTACCGGGTACTGCTTCGGGCAGCGGCTCCCGCTCTTTCTCCAGGGGCGGCCAACGGTTGCGCCACCCTCGGAGCGATCATTGCCGGGGCCGCTGTCTATGGACTTGCCCTGCTGTTGAGCGGCAGCCTGACCCGGGATGAGCTTAACCTGGTTCCCCGCATCGGGCCGCGCCTGGTGGAGCTGGCGGAGCGCTGGCGGCTGCTGAGATAGGAGGAATACCAATGGGAACAATTATGATCATCGGTTTGGGGCCGGGGCCGACCCGCCACCTCACTGCAGCAGCGCGGGAGGCCCTGTGCCGCTGCCGGGGGGGACTTTATTTCAGAACAGTCCGCCATCCGGCTGCCCGGCTCTGTCATGACCGGGGCATCCGGTTCACCTCGCTGGAGCGCCTGTTCAAGGAGCCGGCGGATCCTGGCCGGGCTGCACGGGCTGCCGGCCGGATCCTGCTCACCGCACTTGAACAGCATCCCTGTGTCGGCTACGCCGTACCCGGGGGCCCTCCCGGCGCCGAGTTGACCGCCCTGTATCTGAAAACGCAGGCGCCGCGCCGCGGCCACCGCGTCCGGACCATTCCCGGGGTCGGCCCCCGGTCGGAGGGCCCAAGTCCCTTGGACAAGCTGGAAAGGATCATGACTGTGCTGCGCTCTCCCCGGGGCTGCGCCTGGGATCGGCAGCAGAATCATCTCAGCCTGCGAAGCTGCCTGATCGAGGAGGCCTATGAGGTTGTCGCCGCTATCGAAAGGGCCGACCCGGCAGCCCTGGAAGAAGAGCTGGGTGATCTGCTGCTGCAGGTTGTTTTTCACAGCGAGATCGCCCGCGAAAAAGGCCGTTTTGATCTCGAAAAGGTGATCAACGGTATCTCAACGAAGCTGATCCGCCGTCACCCCCATGTTTTTGGAGCCGAGCGGGCCGCTACCGAGGCTCAGGCTGTCGGCCGCTGGGAACGGATCAAGGAGCAGGAAAGGAACGCTGTCGGCAGGGCCGCCATCCAGGTTGATCCCGGCCTGCCGGCGCTGCTGCGCGCTTACAAGATCCAGCAGCGGGCTGCAGGACTCGGTTTTGACTGGCCCTCTCTCGAGGGTGCCGTGGCGAAGCTGCGGGAGGAGGCGGCCGAGCTGAAGGATGCATACCGCCGGGGAGATCCGGGCAAGATAGAAGAAGAATTTGGCGATCTTTTTTTCGCTGCTGTCAATGTGGCCCGTTTCATGAAGGTGAACCCGGAGCTAGCTTTGGGGAAGGCTTCACGTAAATTTCTGGATCGATTTGCCTATATCGCTGAACAGGTATCCAGGCGAAATCGACCTTTCAGCAGCTATTCACTGGAGCAGCTGGATCACTGGTGGGAAGAGGCGAAAAAATATCAGGAAAAAAACAGCTGATAAAGCAGGAATTGCTGCATATTGAGCGAACTAGCAATGACAGGGTTCTATTTATACCTTCTAAGGAGGAGTGTGGTAATTGAATAAATCTGATCTGATCGGAACGGTATCTGAGAAAGTTGAGATGTCAAAAAAAGATGTTGAGAAAGTAATCAACGCGACACTTGAAGTTATTGTAGATACAGTAGCTGATGACGAAAGGGTGCAGCTGGTCGGTTTCGGAACCTTTGAAAGGAGGTTCCGGGCGGAACGGGCGGGGCGCAATCCCCAGACCAAAGAAGAGATCGTTATCCCCGCGCTGAATGTTCCCGTATTCAAAGCAGGCAGGGCCTTCAAGAATAAAGTGAAGTAAGCGTCACTGATAGATCAAGCAATGGTAAGCCGCCGGGGCTGCTCGTTTAAAAGAGCAGCCCCGGCCTTTTTGCCGGGGTAGAATTGCCGGCCGGGGGGAAGATAACTGGGATCGATAAACCTTGCAAAAGATGGTGATAGTGATGCCCTGTTCATTGCGAATCTTGATCGTATTGTTGAGCGCGATCTTGCTGCTTCCGGCCGGCTGCCGCCGCCGCACCGAGCAGGAAGCTGCTCCGCCCCCGCTTCCCGAGCCACTTGCCGAATATCAGAGCCGGGAGCCCCGGTTGGATCTGTACCGCCACGAAACGGGAGATATCGTGGTTATGGATTTTGAGGACTATATCGCCGGGGTAGTCGCTGCGGAGATGGATCCCGCCTGGCCGGAAAATGCCCTTGCCGCCCAGGCGATCATCGCACGCAGCTTCACCCTGCAAAAGATCAAGGAAAACGGTGGTATCCCCGCCCGGAATGCGCACGCCTCCACTGATTTCAAGGAATTCCAGGCCTACAGCGAAGAACGGGTCAACGATCGCGTTCGTCAAGCGGTGGAAAAAACCCGGGGTGAGGTGGCGCTTTATGGGGGTGATTATATCAGGGCCTGGTTCCATGCCTATGCCGGTCCCAGGACCGCCTTGCCCGATGAAGGGCTGGAATTCAAGGGGGAAAACCCGCCGTATATCCAGATAGTCGACAGCCCGGCAGAGAAGAATATCCCTGAAACGGAGAAGGACTGGAAAGCCTCATTCCCTCTGGCCCGAGTCCGGGAGGCGGTCCGGGAGGTCGGGGGCGATGATCCGGGAGCGATTGAGAGTGCTTCCATCAGCAAAAAAGGGCCTTCCGGTAGGGCAACCCTGATCAAGATAAACGAGATCGAGGTGCCGGCCCCCTCGCTGCGCCTGGCCCTGGGAAGCACAGAGATGCGCTCCACCTTCATCGATCAGATCGGGATCGGGGAAGGCGGGCTCTACCTCTCCGGCACCGGTTTCGGTCACGGTGTGGGTATGTGTCAGTGGGGCGCGCGCGCCCTGGCCGAGGAGGGCCGCAGCCCCGATGAGATCGTCAACTATTTCTTTCATGACATCACCCTGGCCCGGGCCTGGTAGGGGTGCGGTGCAGCCGGGTTCGAGATGCAAGAACAATGAGCGGTCCACGGAGCGATTAAACTCCCCGGGAACAGATCTAGCTCCGGCTAATCGAGAACAAACGAAGCGGCCTCATCGGGCTGAAGAACCCGCTCGCCGAGCAGCAGCCGCATGGTATCGCCGGAGATCTCGTCGATAACCAGGATCCGGCCGCCGGCTTCACCGAATTCGTACTTGATGTCGATAAGCTCCAGCCCCTTCGAGGCGAGCTCTGTTCTGATCAGGGCGGTAGCCTTCCCGGCTGTCCGGGTCATACAGTCGACCTCTTCCGGTGAAGCGATCTTCAGCACAGCCAGCGTCTCCCTGGTGACGGGGGGATCGTTGCGCTGATCGTCTTTCAGCGTGAATTCTACCAGTGAGGGAAGCGGCTCTCCCCGGGAGATATACTGCCCGTAGCGGTGCAGAAAGCTGCCCCAGGCCTTTTCGCGGCAGATCACCTCCAGGCCGAATGAACGGGCTCTTTTCACAAGAAGGCTGTTCTTGGCGGGGCCGGGCCCGAGATAATGGGTCGGGATTCCGGCCTGCTCGAGCAGGCCGAAAAAATGAACCGACAGACGTAGCGAGGCGCTGCCTTTACCGGCAATCTGACCGACAACCTCGTTGCCCCCGGGGTCGGGGCGGTTTCCGGTCCCGGTGACGCTGTCCTTGAAACTGAGCAAAAGCTGATCTCCGCCCCAGAGAAAAAGGTCCTTTGTCTTTCCACAATACAATCTTTCCATCATGCTGCTCCTTTCCCCGCGGGATCGAGGCCCGTCTCATCTCTTTTCTTCGTCATCTTTCTTCGTCATCGGAATGGCCAATCCTTTTTCACAGGTTGCCCTTCCTGGGGGCACCCCAACCCGCCCTGCCTGACCGGGCAGGGGTCGGGGAAATTATCCCTTTGAGAGCAGACGGTGATGACATAAAAAGGTGGTACAAACTCATATAATAGATTGAAAAAGATCGCAAAGGCACTTAGCGGGAGGAGGAAAAACAATGGATGAGAAATACAATTTCCGCAGCGGACAGCACCGCCTGGTGATCGAAAACAGGGAGCATACCGAGATCACCGGCGTCCTTCATGTGGACAGCTTTGATGATGAAGAGGTGATCATGGAAACAGAGCTGGGGTTGCTGGCAGTCAGGGGGGAGAATCTGCATATCAAACACCTGAATCTGGATCAGGGGGAGATCTTCATCGATGGGCTGCTTCTGGAGCTGGCTTATGCTGAAAACAAGCAGACGCGGCTGCGCGGAAAAACCCTTCTGGAAAGGCTTTTTAAATAGTGAGCGGACTGTCCGCCTCTTCAACGTCCCTGCAACAGCTGGCTGCATTCCTGGAGGCGGCGGCTCTGGGAGCGATCTTTGCTTTCTGCTACGATCTTTACCGGGCCGGGCGCTTGCAGTTCCGGCGCCTTCCGCCCTTTCTTTCAGTGGCGGCAGATTTTCTCTTCTGGATAGCGGCGGCCGCTGCAGCGATCGGGTTCCTGGTTTACCGGCGCTGGGGTGAGATCAATATCTATATCTATATAGCCATGGCAGGCGGATTTATCGGCTACCTCCGTCTCTTCAGCAGCTATCTGCTGCCCCTGTGGCTCAGGGGGGGAGCCTTTATTGTTCGCCTCTTCCGGCGTCCACCCGGAGAGGAGAAGGCAAAGAAATAGGTACCGCAGCGGTAAAAGCGATTCATTGGGCCGGTGCAGGGATTTTCTGTTTAGACGGCGAAGATGAAGGCGAAGATGAAAGGGACAGAGCAGATGCATGGGGCAGAAGAAAGAGAAGAACCGGCCCAAAGTTTCACGGTGCACCTTCGGGGAAAGGCAGTCCCAATGATCAGAGGGAAGAATCGGCTCATGAAAACAAAAAGCAGGACCAGAACTGACAATATCGCGCCGTTTCCCCGCCGCAAACAGGGCAGCTTCGGGATGTTCAAACTTGTTATTGTGGCCGGGTTGCTATTGCTGGGCCTCTTTTTTATGCTCATAGGGGTGCAGATCTATCAATACAACCGGCTTTACAACCAACTTGCCGCAGCGGAGCTGCAGATGCAGGAGCGGGAGCTGCGCAATGAAGCGATGGCCGAGGAGATCGAGAAGCTCAACGATCCCGGGTATATCGGAATGCTGGCCCGCAAGCTGTTGGGTCTGGTCCGGCCGGGAGAGATTGTCTTTCAGCTCGAGGATTGACAAACCATTCGAAAAAGTTATAATATCTATAGAGCAAGACCAAGAAAGATTATGCAAGGAGGACATTTAAGAAGGATGCCTGTAAAGGTAGGCAGTATCGTGGAAGGGGTGGTAACCGGGATCACTAATTTTGGCGCATTTGTAACGCTTCCCAATGGAGATACCGGGTTGGTGCACATTTCCGAAGTGGCAAATTCTTACGTCAAGGATATCCACAATCATCTGAAAAAGTCCGACCGGGTCAATGTCAAGGTGCTCTCGGTGGACGGCGGCGGGAAGATAGGTCTTTCCATCAAGCGGGCCCTGCCCGACTCCGGATCCCGCGGTTTCCGCAAAGAAAAACGGGCTACTTTTGAAGACAAGCTGGCGCGCTTCATGAAAGAGAGCGACGAAAGGCTGCAAGACCTGAAGCGTAACACGGAGTCCAAAAGGGGCGGCCGGGGAGGTTACCGGGAAGCTTTCTGAGTCTATATTGGAGCGGTTCAATAAAAAAACCCTTTAGAACGCCTTTAAAGGTGTTTTTTTATGCCTTGTTCAGGGCGGTGGTTCAAGGATCGGTTTAACAATTTGACGGGTTCACGGAATAAACGCTGAGCGATAGCCCTATTTGTCATAAAATATATTTCCACCTTCCCCCAATTATGACATACATTTCAGAATAATTCATCTATACTATCCCTACCAGAACCACGGAGGTGATATCTGTGAGGATGGAGGGGACAACCTTGGCCCATGAAGCCACATCTTCTACCGCTAAAGGTAGTCAGGAACGCCTCAACGCTTTAAGAGCATTTTACCGGAGAGGAGAGGCCCTCTTCAGCGCGCCCAATATTCTGCTGGCGCTGGCAGCTTTCCTTTTGGGCAGGGCCGAAATCTTTGGAGAGATCGCTCCCTTCGGAGCGGTTTTCTGGCTCATGGTGTTGCGGGAAAAACCGAGACAAAGTTTCCTGGTGGCGGCGGCTGTCCTGGCAGGCCGGGCGACGGGTAGCAGCGGCGTCCCGGCAGCATTCATGCTCCTGGGAGCGATGGCGGCGGTCTGGTTGATGGAAGGGTTCACTCTGCGACTGTTTAAAAGGAGGGGCCCCCTGTTGCCGGCGACCGCGGTGCTGGTAATCCTGAGCCGTTTTACCGTCCTGCTCAACGCTCCCCAACTTCTGGATGCGGTCTATCTATCGCTGGAGCTGATCATCGGCCTTCTGGCAGCAGTGGTTATGATGCCGGGGATCCGCCTGATCGATTTTCTTCCGCGCAGCCGGGATAGGCCGCCAGTGGGGTCTGTAGAGATCCCGGCTCTTTTCCTTATCTTTATCCTGGCCCTGTTCGGCCTGAAAGACCTTTCCGCGGCCGGCTTATCCGTAGAAGCAGCCGCCTGTTACCTGACTATCCTGTTCCCGGCCTATCTGTTGGGGGCGGGCTGGGGTGCCGCGATGGGAATAATCACAGGGACAATACTGGGGTTGGGAAACCCTCACTTCTATCTGTATACCGGGTCCCTTTCCTTCAGCGGCTTCTGGACCGGACTGCTCAAGCCCTACGGACGGTGGGGTTCGGCAGCGGGGTTCCTGTTCACCATGCCGGTTCTTTTCCTGCTGGCTCCCGGGGAGATGCCGGGGATATACTGGAGGGAAGGCCTGCTCTCCCTGGGACTATTCCTGGCTGTTCCGGAGCTAAATCTTCGGAGGCTGTCGCTTCAGCTTTCGCGGATGATCCAGGAAGGCAGCGCAAGTAGATCGGAAAACATCTCCCCGGCGATTACCGGCCGGGTCCGGCATCTGGCCAGGCTGTTCAGTGAAATATCACTGGGTCTAACCCAGCTCTCTGCAGCGGGGCCGGAAAGGGAAGTTGAACGATCCTCCATGCTGGAGGAATTGACCAACCGGGTTTGCCGCTCCTGCCTGTACGAGCAGCGCTGCCGGGAAAAGGATCAACACAGCCACTACCGCCTGATCCTCGACCTGCTGGAGCGCTCCGAGAAAGAGGGGGAGGCGGTGCTGGCTCATCTGCCCGCCGCCTTCCGGGAAAGGTGCCACCAGCCAGAGGAGCTGGTCAGGGCAACGAACAATCTGCGGGAGATAATGGCGGTAAACCGGTTTTGGAAACAGAAGGTGGAAGAGGGGAAAGAGCTGGTTTCGGGCCAGCTGCAGGGCCTGGCAGAGGTGATGCACGAACTGGCCGGCGAGGTCGAGGAAAACCGGCTCTCCCCCGCCGTGGGCGAGCAGGTTCCCCTCTTCACCCTCGAGTTCGGGCTGGCCCAGCAAGCCGGCTGGCGCCAGCAGATCTGCGGTGATTATTACAGTCTCCTGGAACTGGGCGTAAGGGAACAGGTGATAATCCTGAGCGACGGAATGGGCAGCGGGCCCCGTGCTGCTGCAGAGAGCAAAGCAACGATCATCCTTCTGGAAAGACTGCTCGAGGCGGGCTTCGGTAAGGAAGTAGTGTTGCGCAGCGTCAACTCTCTGCTGCAGCTGCGCACGGGTGCGGAAAGCTTTGCCACCGTTGATATGGCCCTGATCGACCTGGTCGAGGGAGAGGTGAAGCTTTTGAAGGTAGGTGCCGTTCCCAGCATGATCAAGCGAGGAAAGGAGGTGTTCAGCATCGGGGCCCCCTCACTGCCCCTGGGGATTCTTTCCCGGGTAGAGGTGGAAAGCCATCTGGAAGTGCTTCGGCCGGGCGATCTTCTGGTTATGGTTACCGACGGGACCGGCGATTCTGAAGACCGGTTTTCATGGCCGGCTGCATTCCTCGGTCAGATGGAAGAGTGTCCGCCGCAAATCGTGGCCGACCGGATCGTGGAGGAGGCGGTGCACCGTTCCGGCGGACGGTTGCGGGACGATCTGACCGTGGTGGCCTGCAGGCTGATCTGATTCAAAAATCAAGTGAACTGGGAACGGGAAGACCGAAGATGCAACCTTTAAACGAGGGTTCGAAGGTTGCATCTCTTTTTAGATTTCATCGGCAGCCGCGGACTATGGTAAAATATAAATAGAGCGAGCCTTTTCAGTGGAGGGCTCCTCGAAAGAGCGGGGACAGAAGATGGCAAGATGATCGCGCTGCTCCAGGGGGACTGCGGGAAGACGGAGGGTTGTTGCGGTGCGGCGAGCCGGCTGCCCTGATTGCAGCCTGTAACGCGGATGCTGGATCCGTTTTATTCGGCCTGGTCTCTTTTTCCAGCACCGGCAGCCGGTTGCGAGCGGCAATGCGGAGCCGGTACTCTTTCCCCTGGCCGGCCTGTTTGTCCAGTACCGCTGTTTGAAGCCGGTAGATCAGGCCGGGGTGAGGGCTCTTTTACTCCCCGGGCTTTACCACGCTGCACCGGTGTGCTGATGCTTGTAAAAAAGATGATCCGTTATATCGAAGGAGAGCGGCTCCTGCGGCGGGGAGACCGGGTTCTGGTCGCTGTTTCCGGGGGGCCCGATTCGCTCTGCCTGCTTCATCTTCTGCGCACTCTTAAGGCACCGTACGGCCTGAGTCTGATTGTTGCCCATCTTGATCACCGTATCAGGCCCGAATCGCGGCAGGAGGCGGAGAAAGTGCGCCGGATTGCCGCTTCCTGGGGGCTGCCTTTCGAGGGGGCTGCTGTTGATCTGCCTGCCTACCGGGTCGGCCGGAAGCTCTCTTCCCAGGAGGCCTCCCGCATTGTGCGCTACCGCTTTCTCCTACAGGCGGCGAAGAAATACGGGGCCGGCAAGATCGCCCTGGGGCACCACCGTGATGATCTGGCGGAGACGGTTCTGTTCAATCTTTTGAGGGGGACCGGACCGGACGGCCTCGCCGGGATCCTGCCGCGACGTTCTTTGGGGCCGGTGGAATTGATTCGCCCCTTGCTGGGAATTACCCGGGAAGAGATCGAGGGCTACTGCCGCGAATATGAACTTGAGCCGATCCTTGACTCAAGCAATCTGGAGACCGTCTATACCAGGAACCGGATCCGGCTGGAGCTGATTCCACACCTGGAAAAGAACTACAATCCTCGTCTGAGACGTTCGCTGGCCGATCTGGCTGTGCTGGCCGCAGCTGACCGGGCCTATTTTGATCAGGCGGTGCAAAACAGATACGAGCGGACGGTCCGGCGCAAAAGGGGAAAACTGCTTCTGGATTGCGCTGCACTGGCAGCGCTGCCGGCAGCGCTGCGGGGCAGGGTGGCCTACCGGGCCCTCTCGGAATATATTCCGGCCAAACAGATCGGTCGGCGGCAGGTAGAGCAATTGCTCTCCCTGGCGGAAGGGCAGGGGCCGGCCCGGCAGATCTTTTTGCCTGCCGGCATCCGGGCTCGCCGTTCTTACGGCTGTCTGATCCTTTCTCCGGCAGCTCCTGCCGAAAAAAGATCTCCGGCGCCGCGGCCACTGCAGGTTCCCGGGCGGACCGCCGTGCCCGGTGAAATGCTGGCCGTCCAGGCTTCCCTGTGCCGCCCCGGCGAACTTTCCTGGCCGCCCGCTTCGCGGCAGGCCTACCTGGATTACGACAGCCTGCCCGGACCGCTGCAGCTCCGGACCCGCTGGCCCGGGGCCCGCTTCTATCCCCAGGGAGCGCCGGGAAGCAAGAAACTGAAAGATTTCATGATCGATCAGAAGGTGCCCCTTCACTTGCGGGAGCGGCTCCCCCTGGTTGCAGCCGGCTGCAAGGTGATCTGGGTAGCGGGCAAACGAATTGCTCATCCGTACCGGGTTACAGATCGGACCAGGCTGGTTCTGGTTCTGGAGTTGCAGCATTTGAACAAAGCAGAGGAGGAAAAGCGATGAAAAATATAAACCGGGAAGAGCTGCTGAGTGCTGCGGAGATCGCCCGCCGGGTGAAAGAGCTGGCTGCGGAGATCACGGCGGCATATGGCGGGAGAAGGGTACTTCTGGTCTGCGTATTGAAAGGTGCCGTGGTCTTTGCCAGCGATCTGATGCGTTATCTGGATCTTCCGGTGGAGATCGATTTTATGGCCGTCTCCAGCTACGGGTCGGAGACCGCCACTTCGGGAGCTGTGCGGATCTTGAAAGATCTTGACAGCAGCATTCAGGGGAAAGAGCTACTTATCGTCGAGGATATTGTCGATACCGGGTTGACCCTGGATTACCTCTGTAAAAATTTGCTCAGCCGCAAACCGGCATCGCTGAAGGTCGTTACCCTGCTCGACAAACCGGCCCGCCGGAAGGTGGAATTCATCCCCGACTTCTGCGGGTTTGAAATTCCCGATTATTTCGTCGTGGGTTACGGTCTTGATTACAATCAGGATTATCGCCAGCTGCCGGGGATCCATATCCTCCATCCCGAAAAAGGAGAGCTGCAGCCCGAGGGGTAACCTTTCCGGGGGTTTGGGGGTTTGTTAGTGTAAAATTACTGTAGGATTTTAGAAGGGAATAACTTCCTTAATATAGAAGAGGAACCTCACATTCGTCAAGAATGAATACCCCCTAAGGAGGCGGAGGTTCCTCATGGACATAGTTCGTTTAGTTGAGATGAAATTCCTTTCGGTAGCAGA
>JAAZPS010000115.1 GCA_012797095.1 Bacillota bacterium
AATCTGCTGCCGGCCATCTTCCTGGCGATATTCTTTGTAGTGCTCCTCGGTAACTTTACCCTGTAACCCGGCTCGGACGGTCAGAGCTGGGGATCGTCGGGATTCTCTTTGACCATCTGGATGACCGTACCCTCGCTTGGCTGCAGCGCTCTTGCTGTTTTGTCCACCGTCTCCAGCAACTCGATATCGTCACCGCCGGCTGCGCCGAGCTCCTTGAACCTTCGCGCCGAAACCAGAACCCGGCTTTCCAGGGAGCCCACGGCCCGGTTGTAGGAGTCAACGGTCCGGCCAAGATGTTTCCGGATATCCCTGAAATGGTCGGCCAGGATGCGGACCCGTTCGTAAAGGATCTTCCCCAGATTGCTGATCTCCTGGGCGTTCTCGGCGATCTGCTCCTGCCGCCAGCCGTAGGCGACCGCTTTCAACAGGGCGATCAGGGTGGTCGGTGTGGCCATGATCACCCGCTGGCCGGCGCCGAACTCGATGAGGCTGGGATCCTGCTCCAGGGCGCTGCTGAAAAATGTTTCTCCAGGCAGGAACATGACCACAAATTCCGGGGTAGCCTCGAACTGGCTCCAGTAAGATTTGGAGGCCAGCTGGATCAGGTGAGTGCGGGCCTGGCGGGCGTGCTCCTTGAGCTTGGCCTGGCGGCTCTGTTCATCCTCGCATTCCAGAGATTCCAGGTAGGCCTGCAGCGGGGTCTTGGAATCGACAACGATCTGTTTACCGCCGGGCAGATTGATCACCATATCCGGCCTCAAATGGCCCTCCGCGGTCTCCACGGAAACCTGTTCGTAAAAATCGCAGTACGGGAGCATCCCGGCGACCTCGACAACCCGTTTGAGCTGGATCTCGCCCCAGCGGCCGCGGACGGTGGGTTTTCGCAGGGCGGTCACCAGGCGGTTTGTCTCCTGCTGCAGCCGGCTGCCGGTCGTGGCCAGCTGCTTGATCTGCTCTTCCAGACCGGTATAAGCGGATTGGCGGGCTTTATCGAGCTCCCCGATCCTGTGATCAACCTTTTCCAGCGATTCCTGGAGCGGTTTGACCAGTTCATCGATGGCCTGCTGTCTCTTTTCCAGATCCCCCTTGGCACCCTGCTGATAGCTCTCCAGGGTGGCCCGGGCCAGCTCCAGAAAGGATTGGTTGTTGCTCTGCAGGGCATCGGCCGAAAGGGCCTTGAAGGCATCGGAAAGTTTCTCCTGGGCGTCGTTCAGCAGGGCCAGTTTTTCGCGGTTCAGCTTGCGCTCCTCGGCAAGGGTGGTCTCCAGCTCTGTCAGCCGGGCCCGGTAAGCGAGCTCTTTCTGCTGGAGTGTTTCCACCAGGCTCTCCAGTCCCGGTATCCGCAAGTTATCCTGCTCGGCGGCGGCGCGGCCGGCCAGTTCCTTTTTCAGGGCCAGCTCTTTCTGCTCCAGCCCGGCCTCCAATTTGCTGGCTGTGCGGCGCAGCTCCGCGAGCTGATCATCTTTGGCCTCCGCCCGGGCCTGCACCAGCTGAAGCTCCCGGCGGCCGCTTGCGTAAGCCTTCTGCTCACGATTGCGCAGAAGCAGCCAGGCCAGAAGCAGACCAAGAGGCAGCCCGATCAAGATTCCCCAGTACATTGAATTCCTCCTCTATGCATGGTGCGGCTAAAACTCGAAAAACCATTCCAGGATGCTTTTCGCTGAAGCACTCCTTGATTCCTGCATCTGCCATCGCGCCGGGCCGCTGACGGCTCCGGCATACTTATCTACGGCTTGAATCCGGGCAGCCGGCGGAAATTGTATAAGGATCTTTTCAGCAGGGACCTGCTTGCCGGGTTGAAATCGGTACGATCAAGGTTGAACAGAACGATCTGCGGCGCGGGCAATAGAATCTGTTCTCAGCCTTTTCATCCCACTGTCTCGGGGTTCTGGGAAAGGCCGCTCCGGCAGGGCCTGCAGCGGGACTGTCTTTGCCCAGCGGGGTAAGATCGGCAAAAGATCCAGCCAGCCGTTTTGCTGCTCAATTTTGCGGTCCGGTTTCGCCGGTCTGATTGACAGCAGTGCGTTGAATTTGTAAAATAAAATCAGGCGGAGCAAACGGGCAGCGGTCAATTTTGAAAATTCGAGGAACGGAGGTCGTTTTATGCTTTGCGAAAAATGTGGTGCGGCCATATCAGGGGACGATCTGTTCGAGCATGGCGGGAAAAATTATTGTGAAGATTGCTATATCGAGGCTGCTACCGTGTTGAAAACCTGTGATCCCATGGCGGTGCGTGCGGCCAGGGTTACCCGGGAGAAAACAGGTCAGCAGGGAACCGAAGGGCTCCTGCCGGACCAAAAAAAGATCTACAATTATTTGCAGAAAAAGGGCAAGGCGACCCGGGAGCAGATCGCCCGGGAACTTCAGCTGGAGCAGGCGGATCTGGAGAAACATTTTTCTGTCTTGCGCCACTGCGAGCTGGTCAAGGGGCTTAAAGAGGGCGATACAATCTATATGACCCTGATGGATGTTTGATCGAGACAGTCCAGGGGAGGGTTTTTCGGTTCTGGCGGTGGCAACCGTCTAAACGACATTCTCGATGAACAGCCTGGCCAGTTCAGGGTCGAACTGGGTCCCCGAGCAGCGTGAAAGCTCTTCAATAGCTTCCTTTACCGAGAGCTTATCTTTGTACGGCCGGCCGCGGGTCATGACCTCGAAGGCATCGACAATGGAGGTGATCCTGGCGAGAAAGGGGATCTGCTCGCCCTTCAGTCCCCGCGGATAGCCGCGGCCGTCCCAACGTTCATGATGGGACAAGATATCTTCGGCGATATGGGCAAATTCCCCCGTGGAGCGGGCAATGCGAAAACCGGTTTCCGGATGCTTCTTGATGATCTTCCATTCATCTTCCGTCAGGGGCCCCGCCCTGGTCAGGATCTCCTCGGAGATGCTGATCTTGCCGATATCGTGCAAGGTGATCAGGAGGCTCAGCCGATCCAGCTCTGAATCGGGTAGTCCCAATTTTTCACCAAACTCCAGGGCCATCATCTGCATCCGGCAGGAATGCTCTTCTGTTTCATAACTTTTTGCTCCCAGGGTCTTCAAAAGGGCGTTGAGAACAGCGCTCTTTGTGCTCTTGCTATCGGCAAGTTTACGCTTGTACATATAGTCTTCCGCTTTTTTGATCGTATCGCTAAGAGATATTGCCGGGTGATCCTTCACGGCACAGCCCAGGGCCAGGGAGACGGGCACATCGCCGATATAAGCATCGCGGCACTTTTTCCTGATCCGCTTGAAGATCGTTTGCACTTTATCGCCCGATGTTCTGGGTAAAAGAACAAGAAATTCATCACCGCCCCAGCGGGCGATAATATCATCCTTGCGGCAGGATTTTTTCAAGATATCGGCAACAATTCTGAGCATCTGATCGCCAACACTGTGTCCATAGGTATCATTGACCAGTTTGAGACCGTTCAGATCGGCCACGATAATGCTGATAGGCAGCTGCCGATCAGTATCAAGCCGGTGCATCTCCTCTTCAATAAATGCTCGGTTGTAGAGCCCGGTGAGGATGTCGTGAAAGCTGATATAGCGGATCTTCTCTTCCGATTGTTTGAATTCAGCTATGGTCCAGGCGATATCGGCAAAGTAGGAAGCAAACTGAACATCACTTTCGGTGTAGTCGAGCGGCTTGTACCCGGTGACCAGTATGGCCACAACCCGCTCCTGACGGATGATCGGCACGGTAAGCACCCGGTCCGGGGTGAACCCTCCCGGCAACTTTTTCCGGCCGGGGAAAGAGCGATAGCGGTTGTAGATCATCGGACGGCGTTGGCGCAGGCAATCTCCCAGACAGCTGCATCGGTTGCACTGAACTGCTTCTCCTTTTTCGATTTGCCGGGATCTTGCTGGGCGGGGGAGGAAGATCCCTTCAGGGTGAGCGTCTTTTCATCGTCGCTAACAAAAAAGTAAAATCCAAGGGGGCTGTTGATCAGATCGCAAAATTCATCCAGTGTCTTTTGCAAAACAGACTTCATCGGATGACTGTAGGAATAGGATAAAAGATTTGCCCGGGCCCTGATCAATCTTTCCGCTTTTTTGCGCTCGGTGATATCCCAGGCAATTGCGATGATCTCGGCCTCTCCATCACTGTCGGTGATCACATTATGTTTTTCGTGCAGCCAGCGGCAGATGCCTACCTTGCAATTGAACCGGTATTCAAGGTGGGCCGGCTCCTCGCTGTTCAGTGCCTGCGGCACGGTTCTGGCTAGTTCCCGGTCATCGGGATGGACCCGGCTGATCCAGAGACCGGGATTATCGATGATCTCCTGCGGCTTGAAACCCAGAATGTTGACTACATTATCATTGATATAGCTGATCGCTTTCTCTCCATCCTTTATTCTGTAGAGATAGATGATCGCCGGGGTATTGGAAAGGATCATCTCAAGGCGCTTTCTTTCTTCCCGATGCAGAAGTCCGTCCTGTTTTTCTTTCCTTTTCTGGGCGGTTCGATCATAGAAGATAACGGTGTAGCGGCGGTCGCTTTTTCCGTAGGCAGAGATTTCATAGTCACGATCAAGCTGAGCGGAATAGTAGTTGAAGCGAACAGTTTCACCGGTCAGGGCAGCCCGGGCCAGGGTTTCAAAGATAGCCGGCCGGTCCAGATCGATTGCCGATAACAATGCAGCCGATTTTTGACCGATAATCTCTTCCCGTTTCAGTGCGGTTATCTTCTCAAAAGAGGAGTTCACCTCGAGGAATATGGAATCAACAGGTTTTCCTTCATCGTCAAGGATAAGCTCGAGCTCAGCAAAGGCATCGGGCAAATTGTTTACCAGGAGATGATTGCCATATATTTCCTGTTTCATTGAAGTCACACCCCGGAAAATACCGATTAAGGAAAATGGAGACAGTAAACTCCTAAAACAACCTTACTGCCCATAATACACCGTGAACTATTTAATTCGACATGGTTTGACAGAAACCTTTTTTGGATAATGGGTGGCAGATACAGGGATCCCTGCAGCGCGGCCGCGGCATTTTTTGCTGGGAGGTTGGGACAGCCGTTATCCCCAAAGCGGTCGCCTTGGGTCAAGATTGAACCTCGAAAGACGTTTACTCAGTTATGCTCCAACTCATTCTCTATTTTGATCACTTTATAAAGATGGATCATATCGAAAATGTTCCGGACATGGCTGCTGGTTATATGGACAATCCTTAATTCACCACCGCAAGCTTTAAGCTTTTTGTGAAAGAGCAGCAGTTTCCCCAGGCCTGAACTATCGATACTGTTCACCCGGTCAAAATCCAGGGTAACAAAAATGCGCCCTTCCTCGCAGAGCATCTGCAGTTTTTCCTTCAGTAGATGGGAGGTGGCAAGATCGACACTGCCCTTGGCACAGATTAAAGCCGAATTTTCGCCCTTTCGATGAACCTCCAAAACTATGTCCCTCCTACATACTGGCCTCAAAGGCGGGGCCTTCAGTGATCTTATAATCACCCGTGGAGGGCGATCAACTTTTAACTGTTATTCTCTTAATGACCCGGTAAATCCTTGTTGGATCTATTTTTAGTTAAAGAAAAGTGCACTCAAAGGACTTGGTCTATATTTGTAGAATATAGAAAACAATGAAAGAAGACGGTGAGGGGACCGCTGATGGGAGATAAAGAAAGGTACCGCCTACTGCTGCGACACCTTCCCGACGCCTTTGCCTATTACAGGATCATGACCGATGAACAAGGTGACGTGGTCGACTGTGAAATTGTTGAGGTCAATCCGGCCTTTGAAACCATGGTTGGGCTCGAAAAAGAAGCGTATCTGGGGAAAAGAATCACCGAAATATATCCCGCGATCG
>JAAZPS010000116.1 GCA_012797095.1 Bacillota bacterium
TAGTTTGCCCCGCACCACGATCATGTGCACATGTGAATTGGCGTTATGCTCGGGCAAAGCCTCCCCCTTGGGCAAAACCATGTGATTGATGGCCACATTCTCATCGTCGATGATCAGTTCGATGGTTTTTTGATCGGTCAGACTGAAAATAAAGTTTCTTTCGATCACAGTTAAACCTTCCTTCTTCGGTGATACTGTATAGCATCCTGGGGACATCTAGCTACGCAATCAAGGCAGAGCAGACAAAGGCCTCGATCAATCTCGTATTTTTTGCCCGCTGTCTGGCCGACAGCACCGGCGCTGCAAACCTTGCTGCACGTACCGCAGCCGCTGCAACTGCCGGCATCCAATGTCAGCGCACGCCTGGAATGGCTCCCGGTAAGGTTCAGGATGGTCCCGTAGGGGCAAAGATAACGGTGCCACAGTTCTTCGGGGAAAAAGAGGGTCAGCCCTGCGCCGAGCGCCAGCAGCGCAGGCAGCACCGGCAGTTTCCGTCCCGTTTTCATTACAAAAACAAAGGCCAGCAGGAAAATCGCAAGAAAGGCGTAACGGAAGAAGGGATGCGTAATGAGAAAAGGTGTGTTAAATTTACCGATTTTGAGCTTCCTTTTTACCCAGATTATTCCCTTCATCAGTGTATTGATGGGGCAGATCCAGCCGCAGTAAAAGCGCCCAAACAAAAGGGCCAGGATCACACTCAGCGCAAAAAGACCCATCCACAACTGCATTCTGCCGGTGATGATCAGAACGGCGAATAGAACCAAAAATATGATCTGCGAAAACTTCTGCCATGTTTTGGCCACGATCAGTATTCCTCCGAAATCATACCTTTTATTGATATGGTCATCACGCGCCAGGGGATCAATTTGCCGCTGTGCCGCAGGGCCGATTTAACTATCTCGAGCAGCCCCCCGCAGCAGGGCACCTCCATCTTCAGGACAGTGATGCTTTTGATCTCATTAAGCTCCAGAATTTCGGTCAGCTTTGCCGCATAATCGATGGAATCAAGTTTCGGGCAGGCAATGAGGGTAATTTTGCCGCGCATGAACTCATGGATATTGGGATAAGCGTAAGCCGTGCAATCAGCGGCAATGAGCAGGTGCGCGCGCTCCAGATAGGGTGCATTGATCGGAACCAAGCGCAGCTGGCAGGGCCATTGGCGCAGCTGGGAGGCGGCAGCAGTCGTACCCGGGGGACCCTCTACAGGCCTTTGCACCGCCGGCTGAAGCGCAAACACCTCAGTACTCCGGCAGCCGCAGTCCAGATGCAGATTCGCTGCAGGGCAGGTTGGATCCGCCTGCGCGATAGGAGCGTCTGCCCGGGCTCCGCCCTCCCCCGATTCTCTTTTCTCCAGGTATTTTTGCACGGCCGCCTCATTAAAGGGGGCCGCCTCCCTCTCCTCGATGGTAATGGCATCCACAGGGCATTTCGGCAGGCAGGCACCCAGTCCGTCACAGTAAGACTCGGAAACCAGCTTCGCCTTGCCATTGACAAGCTGCAGCGCCCCCTCGGCACAGGCGCTTACACAGAGGCCGCAGCCATCACATTTTTCGGGATCTATTTTGATAATCTGACGTTTTAGAACTTTCTCCATTGAAGTCCCCCTTTTCTTTTCCTGGTCATCTCCATTTCAGTATAGTATAATCAGGCCAACAAATCGGTAGCCAGGGCTACAAATTGATCGGGGGGGGCGCTGATATTGTATGAAAAATATACGCCAGTTTTGACCGCATCTCCTCTTTTTGCCGGTGTTAAAAGTGAAGAGGTGCCCTCGGTGCTGGACTGTCTGCAGCCTCGAGAGGTTTTCTACCAAAAAGGCGAGTACATCGCTACGGTAGGGGGGGAACTCCCGGGTATGGGCATCATCGCGGCGGGTAGGGCTGCCGTGCTCAGGGAAAGCGCCGCCGGCGACAGGGTGGTGATGGCCATCCTGGAACCGGGTCATCTTTTCGGTGAGATTGCCGCATGCGCCGAGGAACCGCGGTGGCCGGCGACGGTGCAGGCGCAGGTGGATACGGTAGTGCTTTTTATCCCGGGGGACAGAATTGTCGGGAGGTGTACCGAAGATTGTATCCGGCAGCGGCTGTTGATCAAGAATATGCTCCGGATCATCTCGGAAAGAGCCCTGATGTTGAACCGAAAAGTATATTACCTGACCATCAAAAGTTTGCGCGGCCGGATCAGCGCCCTTTTGCTGGATCACTACCGGAAAACGGATCAGGCCACTTTTACCCTGCCGTTTAACCGCAACCAGATGGCTGACTTTTTAAACGTCTCCCGTCCCTCCATGTCCCGGGAAATGAGCCGATTGAAAGAAGAAGGGGTTATTGACTACCATCTGGCTACTTTCCGGATACTTGACCCCGGCGCTCTGGAAAATTTAGCTCAGTGATGTGATCAACCCCTGAAAATTAAACGGTCACACCGGGACAGCTTGTACAGAAATATTTCGGAAGCCGCGGAAAAACCTCCAAAATATTACTTGACAAATAAAATAATCAATATATTATAGTAATCAGTACATACTAATAATGATTACATAGTGGAGCGGTGGCAGGAGAAAGTCTCAAGGGAGATGAAAGAGATAGATTGTGCGATCAGTGCCCTTCGTTCCAAAAACATTCGGCCGTCCATTGCCCGGATCAAGATATTGGAATATCTGTCCCATACAACCGCTCATCCGACCGTGGAGGTGATCTATCACAGTCTGCTGCCGGAGATACCGACATTGTCGAAAGCCACCGTTTACAAGACGATGAGCCTGCTGGTGGAGGCGGGGCTGGCCCGTCTGCTGTACGGGGAGGATTGCGAGGCCCATTACGATGCCAATATCAGCGATCATGGCCATTTTCAGTGTACCCGGTGCGGCAGAATATATGATTTTACCGTAGATCTTGACAACCTGGAGGCTGAAGGGCTTGAAGGGTTTACGGTAGTTGAAAAAAATATCTTTTTCAGAGGAGCCTGTCCCCGGTGCCTTTCCGATTGAAGGGGAAATAACCGGGGTTGAGCCAACATACCTACAAGGAGGTTGCTACATGAGCTGTGAAGAAGGAAAGTATCAGGTGCTGGTAGGTCGGGAAGCGCCGGACTTCGAAACAAATGCTTTCGTTGACGGTGGATTCAAGAAGATCAAGCTGTCTGATTACCGCGGAAAATGGGTAGTGCTCTGCTTTTACCCGGGGGATTTTACTTTCGTTTGACCGACCGAATTGGCGTCAGTTGCCGCCAGGAACGACGAACTGAAGGAGCTGGGGGTTGAGGTTTTCTCTTGCAGTGTGGACAGCCAGTTCAGCCACAAGATCTGGCAGGAACAGGAGCTTTCCAAGATGGTCCCCGGAGGGGTGCCTTACCCGATGCTTTCCGATACAGGTGGGCGGATCGGCCGGCTTTACGGTGTGTACAACGAAAGAGAGGGTGTTAATGTCCGCGGCAGGTTCCTGATCGATCCGGACGGGATCATCCAGGCGATGGAGGTGCTGACACCGCCGGTGGGCCGGAATTTTGAAGAGCTTTCCCGCCAGGTCAAGGCGTTCCAGCATGTTCGCAAGACCGGCGAGCCGACTCCGGCAGGCTGGCAGCCCGGCAAGAAGACCCTGAAGCCGTCACCCGATCTTGTTGGAAATGTGTGGAAGGTGTGGAAAATCGGAGAGTAGGTAATATTTGAGGATTGATCCGGATACCGGTTTTTACCAATAGATGGGGAGTTGGCTGCTTGTGCTCACCTTTTACTGTTTCCCGGCGTGAACAACCTGTCAGAAAGCGAAGGCGTGGCTTTCGCAGGCAGGGGCTGACTTTGACTACCATGATATTCTGAAGGATCCGCCGGGTCTGGAAGAGCTTGAGACGCTGGCTGCAGCAGGCGGTATCGCGGTGGCAGCGCTGCTGAACCCCCGTAGCAAGGCGCTGAGGGATAGTGGGGTCGATCGGGAAAGGATAACTTCTCCGGATGTGGCCGCGTTGGTCCGCAAGAACCCTCGGGTGCTCTACCGCCCTCTGCTCACCGACGGAAAGAGGCTGGTCCGGGGCTTTCTTCCGGAGGAGATGAAACTCTTGCTGAAGGTTTAGCGGGAATAAACGGTTTTGCCCGGGTTTCAATGAAGATCTGCTTTCAACTGATAACGCGGTCCAAAGACGCGTTATCAGTTCTTTATTCACCGGGGTCAGGCTTGAATAATTTACTTGCGGTAAGTATAGACACTATCCCCAAGCTGTCCAAATTCGCGGTCTGAAAGCGGAAGATATCGTTCCAAACAGCTCAACAAAATAAACCAGACTCAGAAAAACCATTGGGAATAATAATTCAAGCTTGACCAGGTGGTCTGATTGATTATTGCCCGTTATTTCCCACCAATTCAACAATTCAAGCCTGACCCCAAAAGCGCAAATGAAGGGAAATGTTAGCGGTTGTAGAAGAGGTTCCCAACACTGCAAAAAGGGGTGGGTGATTTGATGAAGGTGGTTTATCATGAAGATTACAACCGGGTATATACCTCTGACCCCGCCGCTTCTTCCGGCAGAATACGGGTCATCGAGGAGGCTCTCCGGGGAAGGGTCGAATTCGTTGAACCGGAGCCGGCGTCTAAAGAAGCGATCCTGCGGCTGCACACCCCGGAACATCTCTATTCCGTTGAGCGCGAAGGGATCTACGGGATCGCCGCTCTGGCTGCGGGCGGGGCGATCAGGGCTGCCGAGATCGGCCTATCCGAGCCCTGCTTTGCCCTGATCCGCCCTCCCGGACACCATGCCTCGGCGAACCGTTCCTGGGGCTTCTGCTACTTCAACAATATGGCCATTGCGCTGGAGGAGTTGAAACTTCAGGGAAAAATAGAGCGGGCATTCATCCTCGATTTTGATCTTCATTTTGGTGACGGCAATGTCAATCTTCTGGGGGGAAAGGATTATGTGAGCATCCTCAATCCGGCGGCGCAGGAGCGGGAGGCCTACCTGAAAGCGGTGGAAAAGGCACTGGCGCAAACTGATGCCGATATGATCGCTGCCTCCGCCGGATTCGACAATCATATCGATGACTGGGGCGGACTGCTGGAGACAGAGGATTATACCGCTATGGGCAGGATGATGGGGGAAGCGGCCCGGCGCAACGGGGGTGGCTGCTTCGGTATCCTCGAGGGCGGCTACAACCACAGTGTTCTGGGGGAAAATGTGCTTGCTTTTGTCGAGGGGCTGCAAGCGCGTTGGGGTCAGGCTTGAATAATTTACTTGTAGAAAGTATAGACAGTTTCCCCAAGCTGTCCAAATTCGCGTCATTAGTATGAAAGCGGAAGATATTGTTCCAAACAGCTCAACAAAATTAGCCTGATCCAGGGAAAGTACTTTAAGTAACAATTCAAGTCTGACCAGGTGGTCTGATTAATTATTGCCCGTTATTTCCCACCAATTCAACAATTCAAGCCTGACCCCGGCGGGTGACAGCGGTAGTTTCCAGCCTTCAGGGCGGCGATCAACCGGGGCATTGTCTGCAATGGCTGATCGAATATTGTATAGCAGCGGCCCAGCTCCCGCGGATGATGGGCATCGCTGCCGCCGGTACAGGGGAGCGCCATCGCCTTCGCCAGCTCCACTGCCCGGCGGTTCTCTTCAGCGGTATTGGCCCCGTTGCATCCTTCTATGGCTGTCAAACCGCGCAACGCTTTTATCGCCGCTCCGCCGAAACCGAAAGCCATGCGGTGCGGGTGGGCGGCTACCGCGGCACCGCCGGCGGCGTTGACCGCATCGATCACTTTCTGGGGATCGTTCAGGTAGCCCTTGAACTGGTTCCATTGCCCGATATCCTCGCTGAAGAGCAGCAGGTGGCCGGCCCGGGTACCCACTTCGGCGCCGACAAAGACAGCGAGGCCGTAACGGGGGGCCAGCTCCAGAAAGAGCTCGCTCTTGTCGTAATCGTGGTGTTCGGTTACGGCAAACCCATCCAGGCCCGCTTTTTTCGCTGCCTCCAGCACTTCATCGGGAGAACCGACGGCATCGTAAGAGATAGCGCTATGAACATGCAGATCCAGTTTGAACATAAACCCTCCAGAAATCCTTATTTGATTGTACCCGGCGTGGGGACAGCAACATCGGTCATCCGGGCGCCTGTGCTTACCGCGGTGCGGGGGGTACGCCGGAACCGCTGAAATGGCGGTCGATGATCGTCTCCGCCAGCCGTTTCTGCATGGCGGCCTGGGATACCAGTGAAAGGGCCATCAAGAACCATCTGATCGATTCCCTTTTATCTTTTTCTATCGAGGCGGTCTTTTCCAGGACCGGCTCGATATTCTCCGCACAGAAAATTTTCAGCCTGTCAGCATGGGCCCAGTTCATCTCCCGGGCCAGTTCGTAGACCAGATCGATCAGGGTGGAATCAGCTTCAAGCTCGTTATGCTTGCCGCCCGGCTTCTGTAAAATGCCGAATAATATGGCGATATCCCTGATTGACAGAACCTGCTTGGAGTTGTAGAGCAGCAACAAAAGAGCGATATGTTGGCGGGAATATCTTTTACGGCGGGAAGGCATCAGAATTCCGGCCCTGGTGTAGTTGTTGATCATGGTCTTGGTCAGCAGTTTGTCTTTTGGCTCTCTTTTGTGCGCCGAAAGCTTGAGATCGATAAATTCCGTGACCTGATCCATGTACAGTTCTATTTCCGGAATATCACTTAAGGCAACGGGCTGCTCGGTGAGCAGTTCATCGATCAAGGCATTGATTTCCTCTATTTCCAAAAAGTTTAGCCCTCCCTTTGAGAAAAGATAGCCGGATGATTTGCAGTATCCTGCTGCTGTCTATTTAAGCATAGAAAAATAAGTATTGCAATTGGCTACCGAACAATGTAGTATATGGTAAGAATTACATGGTATTGAAAACCA
>JAAZPS010000117.1 GCA_012797095.1 Bacillota bacterium
CTGGCCCGGGAGCTGGATCGGGAGATCGCGACAGTGACCCAACAGCTCGAGGAGGCTTCCCGCCGGCTCAGCGAGCGGCGCGCTGAAGCGGCCGCTACCCTGGAACCGCTTCTGGAGCAACGATTCAACGAGCTGGCCCTGCCCCGGGCCCGCTTCAACGCCGCTCTCGGCGGGCAGGAGGGTTTCACCCCCCGGGGCCGGGACCGGGTTGAATTTCTGTTTTCAGCCAACCCCGGCGAGGCGGTCAAACCGCTGGCGAAGATCATTTCAGGCGGAGAGATGTCGCGGGTGATGCTGGCGATCAAGACGATCTTTGCCGGTCAGGAACAGATCCCCACACTGATCTTTGACGAGATCGATGCCGGTATCGGTGGGGCTCCGATTCAGGCCGTTGCCGAGAAACTGGCCCTGCTGGCCACCCACCACCAGATCATCTGCGTGACCCACAGTCCCCAGATTGCGGCCATGGCCGACCACCACATCCGGCTCTACAAAGAGCTCACCGGAAAACGCACCCGCACCAGGGCGGAGCCGCTGGACAGTGCCGAGAGGCGGCTCGAGATCGCTCGTATGTTCGACGGGGCAGCGATCGACCGGGCCGGTCTGGAGCATGTGGAGAGCCTGCTCGGGCGAGCGAAGCGTTTCAAGAAGGAGGCGCGCCCCGGAGGATAACCGGCCGCTGCCGCTTTTTCCTTTGGCGAATAACCCTCTTTTCAGTCCGGGCAGTCCCGGCGCCTGCGGCCGGGCCCGGGTGCAAGGTTTTCGGGATAATCGCTGCGGCTTCGGCCCCGGCCATTCCCTGCACCCGGCTCACGGAGCAGCGCCTTTCTCAGACCCCGGTCAGAATCCGATTGTGCAGCCGCAGGTGATCGGCGATCATGGCGATGAACTCGGAGTTGGTCGGTTTCCCTTTCTCGTTACAGATGGTATGGCCGAAGAACTTTTCAATAATATCTGCATTATTGCGGGCCCAGGCCACCTCGATGGCGTGGCGGATCGCCCGCTCCACCCGGCTGGAGGTGGTGTTGAACCGGTCCGCAATTTCGGGGTAGAGTATCTTCGTGATCGAGCCGAGCAGGTCCACATCGTCCACCACCATCAGGATGGCATCGCGCAGGTAAAGATAGCCCTTGATATGAGCGGGGATGCCGATCTGATGGAGCATTCCGGTGACCTCTTCCTCCAGCGGCATTTTACGCCGCTTCTCTCCGGTCTGGTGATCCGGGGAACCGGTTGAAGGGGGAGTGGTGCTGTCCGGCCCGTTGAGCTGGCGGATCCTATCGGGGAGCACCTCCATATCGAACGGCTTCAGGATGTAGTAGGATGCACCCAACTCCACCGCTTTTCTGGTGACATTCTCATGGCCGAATGCCGTCAGCATGATCACATGCGGTTTCTGCTCCAGATCCATCCTTGCCAGTGCTTCCAGCACACCGATACCGTCCAGATGAGGCATGATAATGTCGAGAATCAGAACATCAACCCGGTGTTGCTGAAACAGCTCCAAGAC
>JAAZPS010000118.1 GCA_012797095.1 Bacillota bacterium
GAAGATCCAGCTGATAGCTTTCCTGAAAGGCATTGATGCCGTGATAGCGGGGCCAGTCGGGCACCGCATCCGCTTCCAGGCCGGTTTCGGGAAGGAGCAGACAGGCAGTCTCCAGGGGACTTTCCAGCAGCAGCTCCACCAGATCGCTTTCCCGGTACCGGTCGGAAGAAATAATCTGCCGCTCTACAATGAACAGCGTTTCCGGAGGCGGCTCCACCCGAACCCAGTCCGCCGCTTTTTCCAGAGCAAGAGTGTATGAAAACAGTGATTGATCAACCAGATCCAGTCCGGCGGCGCGGCCCAGTTCGATCCCCCACGCCCGACCGCCGGCCCTTCCGGAGACCGCCAGCACCCCCGGAGCCAGCTCCGCGATCTGATCCGGATCATTCAAGAATCCGCCGTCGGCCAGGATAACTGCCGGGGCATGGGCCCGATTGGATAACCCTGCCGAATCATGAAAGCTGATCCCGGCAGCTTCACCGCTAGCGCCGAAGAGAAGTTTATCCGGTTTTGCCCTTTCGATGAAGCGAACTCCTTCCTGCCTGGCAAGCTCCCTCAACCGCTCGTCAGGGCGGGTTGTGGAAAGATTCTCCGGTAACAACCTGAATTCCCCTTCCGGGATCAGCCGCAGGCCCGTTTCCCGGGAAAGCCAGACCAGATCCGCAGCTGCATTCCTGGCAATCAGCTCGAAATGCCATCCTTTACCGCTGCCCCGACCCCAGCCGGCCAACGCCTCCTCCAGCAATCCGGCTTCTTCGGGGTCCCCCGGACCGACGGCCCCCTCTTCCCAGAACAATCCTTCGTCAAGGGAATCCCCGGCAAAAAGCACCACCGCAGCACCCCTTCGGGAAGCCTCCAGGGAGGCAGCCAACCCGCCGACACTGTCGCCGATGACAATGAGATCGGCGCTCAAGGGCAGTATCTGCTCATCTTTCAATCCCGGTTCAAAACCGCATCCGGGTAAGGTTAACAGTAAAGAAAACAGCAACAGCAGAGCAGGCCGCCGGATCAAGCTTACCTTCCCTCCTCTTCGGGCAGGCCGATCAGATCCATGACCCGATCACCTTCATCAAGACGTATCAAGATCACTCCCCGGGCATACCGTCGCATCAGCGAAACCTCCGCTGTCTTCTGGCGGATAACCTGGCCCCCGGCAGTGACGATAATGAAGTCCTCCGCTGCCGCGCTCATGACCATGAACCCGGTCAGGGGGCCGCTATCTTCGGTGATCCTCATCCCGACAAGACCCCGCCCGGCCCGCCGCTGCGGCCTGAAATCATCCAAGGAAACCCTTTTACCGTAACCGTAGGCTGAAACCATCAGCAAAATCTCACCCTTGCCCACCAGATCGGCCCCGATGACCAGATGCGGCGGCTCCAGGGCTACAGCCCTGACCCCGCGGGCAACCCGCCCCATGGGCCGGACGTCCTTTTCGGAGAAGCGGATGAAATAGCCTTCATCCGTTCCCACAATGATCTCCTCCGAGCCGCTGGTCAGGTTCACCGAGATCAGTTCATCATCATCTGTCAGATCGATGGCAATAAGCCCCGTCTTCCTGGTATTGCGGTAATCATTCAGCGGTGTTTTTTTAATAAACCCGCGGGCGGTCACGGCAATCAGATATTTATCTGCTTCATACTCGCCAATGGGCAGGCTGGCCGTGATATATTCCTTTTTTTCCAGGGGCAGCAGGTTGACCACGGGCATACCCCGCGCCTGCCGGGTCGCTTCCGGTATTTCATAGATATTCAGCAGGTAGACCTTACCCCGGTTGCTGAAGCAGAGCAGTTTGTGGTGAGTGGAGGCAAAATAGCACTGCTCCACCAGATCATCCTTGCGCATCTGCATCCCGACGATCCCCTTGCCACCCCGGCGCTGGCTGCGGTAGGTCGCCGCCGGCAACCGTTTGATATAACCGCGATCGGTGATCGTGATGACAACGTCCTCTTCAAGGATCAGGTCGGTCAGCTCAAAATCACCTGCTTCGGCGACGATCTGGGTACGCCGCTCATCGGCGTATCTCTCCCTGATCTCCTGCAGCTCCTCACCGATGATGCTCAGAAGCAGCGCCTCGTCCTCGAGAATGCGCCGCAAATAGGCAATTCTCTCCAGCAGTTCGCGATGCTCTTCTTCCAGCTTGGACTGCTCCAGCTGGGTCAGGCGCTGCAGGCGCAGATCGAGGATCGCCTGGGCCTGTTTTTCGGAGATGCCCAGAAGCTCGATCAAGCCGTTTCGCGCACTGGGCCCGTCAGGGGCCCGGCGGATCAGCGCAATCACTTCATCAAGGCGGGAGAGGGCGATCCGCAGCCCTTCAACAATATGAAGCCTTTCTTCGGCTTTTTTGAGATCAAAACGGGTCCGCCTTTCGAGCACCTCTTTTTGGTGCTCCAGGTAGCAGGTGAGCATCTCCTTTAAATCAAGCACTCGCGGTTCCCCGTTGACCAGGGCCAACATGATGATACCGTAGGTCTGCTGCAGCGGGGTATACTGATACAGCTGGTTGATGATCAGCTGGGACTGGAATCCGGGGCGAAGCTCCAGAACAATACGCACCCCGGTATGATCGGACTCATCACGAAGATCGGTGATCCCTTCAATTTTTTTCTCTTTTACCAGCTCAGCAATCCGCATCACCAGTCGGGCTTTGTTCTGCTGGTAGGGAAGTTCGGTGATGACAATATGCTCGCGGTTTCTTTCCTTTTTATCGATGAGCACGCGTCCCCGGATGCGGATGATCCCCCGGCCGCTCCGGTAGGCCTTGTTAATGCCGTCGTAACCGACAATCAGCCCTCCCGTGGGAAAATCCGGCCCCTTGATCAGTCCCTGCAGCTCTTTGACGGTGCTCTCGGGCCGGCGGATCAGCAGGTCCAAGGCATCGATCAGCTCGCCCAGATTATGCGGCGGTATATTTGTGGCCATTCCCACGGCGATGCCGGCCGAGCCGTTTGCCAGAAGGTTGGGAAAACGCGACGGGAGCACAACCGGCTCTTGCAAACTTTCATCAAAATTGGGGCGAAAATCAACTGTCTCCTTATGCAGATCCTTCAGCAGTTCCAGCGCCAGGGGCGAAAGGCGCGCTTCCGTGTAACGCATGGCCGCCGCCGCATCGCCATCCTGGGAACCGAAATTACCATGCCCGTCCACCAGGGGATAGCGGGTCGAGAAATCCTGAGCCAGACGGACCATCGCTTCGTAAAGGGCGGTATCACCATGGGGATGATACTTGCCGAGCACCTCACCGACTATCCGCGCCGATTTGCGGTGAGGTTTTTCCGGGGTTGAGCCCATCTCCAGCATGGCGTAAAGAATCCTTCGGTGAACCGGCTTGAACCCATCCCTCACATCAGGCAGCGCCCTGCTGACAATCACGCTCATGGCGTAATCTAAAAAAGATCTTTTGACTTCCTCGTGAACGCTGACCGGAACAATTCTTCTTTTTTCGTCCATCTAAGGCTCTCTCCCCTGAAAGGTGATAATCGGCGGCCCGTTCGTAGCGCCGCTGCAGTAAAGCTGAAATAAATGGGTGATGCTGACGGATAATGCGTGCCGCCGGCTAGATATCGAGATTATTCACCAGATTGGCATGATCTTCAATGAAGCGGCGCCGCGGTTCCACCCGGTCGCCCATCAAAACGCTGAAGATCCGGTCTGCCTCCTGGGCATCGATCAGCTCAACCCGCTTGATGAAACGGGTTGATGGATTCATCGTTGTGTCCCAGAGTTGATCTGCATTCATCTCCCCGAGACCCTTGTAGCGCTGAACCTGGATCCCATCGCGCCCCCAACTTTCCAGTAACCTTTCCAGATCCTCGTCCCGGTACAGGTAGCGCTCTTTTTTCCCCTTTTTGACCTTGTACAACGGCGGCTGGGCCACATAAATGAATCCGCTCTCGACCAGCTCCGGCAGGAAACGATAAAAGAAGGTCAGCAGAAGGACCCGGATATGCGAACCATCCACATCCGCGTCGGTCATGATCACAATTTTATGATAGCGCAGCCTTTCCAGGTTGAAATCTTCACCGATGCCGGTCCCGACAGCGCTGATTATAGTTCGGATCTCCTCATTGGCCAGAATCCGATCCAGCCGCGCTTTCTCTACATTGAGAATCTTGCCGCGCAGTGGGAGAATCGCCTGTATCCGACGATCCCGGCCCTGCTTGGCCGAACCGCCGGCAGAATCTCCTTCCACCAGGAAAAGCTCACTTTCTCCAGGATCTTTGCTGCTGCAGTCGGCCAGTTTGCCCGGTAGATTGGCAAACTCAAGGGCATTTTTCCGCCGGGTCAGCTCCCTGGCCTTGCGGGCAGCTTCGCGTGCCCGGGCTGCCCGGATTGACTTATCGACAATTCTGCGGGCAATTGCCGGATTTTCCTCAAGAAAAGTGTTCATCCCATCGTAACAGACCGTATCAACGGCGCTGCGGATCTCGCTATTGCCCAGTCTGGTTTTGGTCTGACCTTCAAACTGGGGTTCGTGCAGCTTGACGCTCAAGATTGCCGTTAGCCCTTCGCGAATATCGTCGCCGGTGAAATTGCTTTCGTTTTCCTTGAGCATCCCCTTGCGGCGGGCATAATCATTGATCAGGCGGGTGAGCGAAGCTTTAAACCCCTGCTCGTGGGTCCCTCCCTCCTTGGTGTGGATATTGTTGGCATAGGTATAGATCGTTTCACTGTAGCCGCTCTGATACTGCAGCGACATTTCGATCTGAAAGCTGTTGATCGAGCGGCTGAGATAGATCGGTTTTTTGGGCACTACATCCTTCCCCTGATTGAGATAGCCGACATACTGGTTGATCCCGCCGTCATATTTGTAGCTTTCCACCAGATCGGTGCGCAGATCATTGAAGATCAGCTTTGTTCCTCGGTTCAAGAAGGCCAGTTCGCGCAGTCGACGGATGATGATCTCTTTTTCAAAGATAATTTCATCAAATATTTTCGCATCGGGCCGGAACGATATCTTTGTCCCCGTGATCCTGCTGCTGCCCGTAACCTCCAACCCGGTTACCTTTTTGCCCTCTTCAAAGCGCTGCCGGTAAGTTTTACCGTTGCGGAATATCTCTACCTCCAACCACTCCGAAAGGGCATTGACCACCGAGATCCCCCCGCCATGCAGTCCGCCGGCCACCTTGTAGCTCTCCTGGTTAAATTTACCTCCAGAGTGAAGGGTCGTCAAGACAACCTCGACCGCGGGCCGTTTTTGCACTGGATGATCCTCTACCGGAATCCCCCTGCCGTCGTCGGTTACCGTAACACTGTTATCGGGATGGATCCATACCTTGATATTTTTACAGCCGTACGGAACCTCATCAATACTGTTGTCGACCACTTCAAAGATAAGATGATGCAGGCCAGGACTGGCTGTGGAGCCGATATACATACCCGGCCGGCGGCGGATAGCTTCAAGACCTTCCAGCACCTGAATCTGCTCCGCGCCGTATTCTTTAAGATTACGCCTGGAATCCCTTCCGCTCATTACATACCTCCGCTTCTGATTGATTGTCCGATCAACCATTCAAGCTGTGCTGCAATCACAGTGATTCATCTTTTTCTGTTTTCCCTGCGTGCCAGGGTGGCAGGAATTATCGGAGAGAACAGCAGATCGCCATCGGTAAGCAGAAACGATTTGTAGTGCTCCAATTCTATATTTCTGCTGAAATCGCCGGCATTGGCCGATTCAACAAATTGTTTATTCACCGGATTATCCCGGAGATCCATCTTGAAGATACCGATAAGCTCTTTTTTGAAGACGATCTGTGCATTTCCAATATGAATGTACATCTGACACCTTCCGGTTCGCTGGATTTTTCTTTGAATTAAGACCAATCGTTCGTCCCGATCTGGAAAAAAATATCATGAATCATATTTTCGCCGGCATGCTCATTGATTTTTTTGATCAACTGAGGTTTCAACAGGGTCAGATGATAGGCCCAGGTTGAATCACTCACCTTGACCCAGAGCATTCTTCGCTCTATCCGGCGGGCGCTGGTCACAGCGGCTATTTTCGGTCCGACCAGCTGGTCCCATTGATCTATTATAAGGCATTGCCGGTATTGCCGCCACATTTTTCTTCTTTCCAAGACCTGCTTGATAATCTGCCCCAGCTCAATCAATCCTAATCTTTCCTCCATAAATGGAATAGCTTTTTGAACAGCCGGCCAAATTTCCCTCGCCGGCCAGCGGCGATGCGGTGGTGATAAAAGATTGACCCTCCCTTTTACTTAAAAATTGTAACAGGTGAGCGCCCCTTTTTTCATCGAATTCCGAAAAGATATCATCCAGAAGCAAAATGGTCTCAGTGCCACTCCTTTTGAAAAGATCTACTTCGCCGATCTTTAAAGCCAGCACCGCGGTTCGCTGCTGCCCCTGGGAGGCGAACTTACGGGCGTCGGAACCGTTGATCGCTATTGCAAAGTCGTCGAGGTGGGGGCCGGTCAAGGTCGCTCCCCTGCGCAGCTCATCAGTATAGCCAGCACTGAGCTGCTCCCGAAAAATATCCTCGATCAGACCTGGATCTTCTGAAAATTCAATAGTCGAAAGATAGCACAGTGCAAGAGATTCCTGCTCTCCAGCAAGGGTTAAAAAATGAGATCGAGCCTGCGTCTCCAATGCTTTCAACAACTTGATCCTTTCCCTGACAATGATTGCCCCGAGCTCGATCAATGCCTCATCCCAGGGCTCCATCAAGCCGGGGCCAGAGTGACGGCCGCTGCGTTTTTCTTTCAGAACCCGGTTGCGCTGCTGCAGAACGCGGTAGTAATCCCGCAACCGGTGGTGGTAAAACGGTTTCAACCGCGAACCTTCCGTATCCAAAAAACGGCGGCGCCTGGAAGGGCCTTCCTTGATCAGTAAAAGATCGTCCGGTGTAAAGGTAACCACGGGATAACGGTAAAGATATTCACCTCTCCTGATCGCCAGGCTGTTTACCCTTATCTGCAGAGGCTGTGACGGCCGGTAAAGCAGTTCGATCTTGAAGCGGCCTTCTTTCTTGTGCAAGATCCCACCCAGACTGAAAAAATCGCTCTCGAAGCGAAGAAGATCCAGCTCCTGGTTCGTTCTGAATGAACGGGCTGCGGTCAGATAGTAGATCGCTTCCAGAAGATTTGTTTTTCCCTGGGCATTGAGTCCGCTAAAGATATTGATTTGAGGATGAAAAGAGATCTCCTGCCGGGAATAGTTGCGAAAATTGTTCAGCTTCAGGGCTGCAAGATACATCTTCAAAAAGTCCCGAAAATCAATTCATCTTGATCGGCAAAACCAGGTAAAGATAATTTTCATCATCCGGCAATCGGAAAACAACGGGACCGCTCTTGCCGTGAAAATCAACAATCATCTCTTCGGAAGAAACTGCTTTCAGAATATCCATGACAAAACGTGAGTTGATATAAAGATCGATCTCTTCACCCTCTTTTTTCACATCAACCGGTTCTTCCATCCGCCCGATCTGCGAAGTGACCTGCACTGTCAGGGAATTGTCAGCAACCGCAAGATGGATCGCGCTGTTGGCCCCTTCAGCAAGCAGGGTTGCCCGACTCACCGAGTCGATCAGCTCGTGACGGTCGACAACAACCCTGGTGGAGTAGCGTTCTGGAATCACCGAGCTGATATCCGGATATTTTTCATTGAGCATTCTGGCGGCAAAATAGACCGAGGAAAATTTGAAGATCAGTTTATCCTTACCGGGGAAAAAGGTAACCTCTTCATCGCCTGGCTCAAGAACCTTCAACAGTTCTCGCAGCGCCTTGGCCGGTACCAGAGACCGTGCAGGTTGAAATTGCCAACCCTGTTCCCGGGTACTTTTGAAAACAAGGCGATAGGTATCGGAGGAGATCAGACTCCAGCGGTCGCCCTCAAATTCAAAAAGGACCCCGTTGAACGCAGGCCTGGTCTCTTCAGTAGAGGCGGCAAAGACTACCATCCTCAAGATCTCCCTGAGCACAGAGGCTTTCAGCGTGATCGCCTCGTTGCCTGCCGGGGAAACCTCTTCTATGCGAGGAAACTCGGCGGGATCTGTACCGAAAAGATTGTAACTGGAGCGACCGCTATTAACGGCAATATGAAGGTTGTCCGGATTGAGATCGAGTTGAACCTCCGGCGCCGGCAACAACCTGACAATATCGGTTATTCTGCCGGGGATCAATACACTGCCCGGCTCATCTCCCTCGTAAGGGAGAATAACTTTCACCTCCAGCTCGAGGTTGGTGCTGGAGAGAATCAATTGCCGGGAATCGCTCTCCATGAGAATATTTTTCAAAGCCGGGATCGGGGAATCCGCAGATAACGCTCTCTCTACAATCTCCAGGGAACGGAACAAACTCTCTTTTGATAAAATGATCGACATCAAGATCACCGCCTCGTTGTTTTTCCACAGTATTTAAAACTAGGACCAGGTTATATCTCAAAGTAATAATCATAATAGAGCCTGTGTAATCTGTTGAAACTCAAAAAAGAAGCGATCCTGTTGGATCTTCTGCCAGGAAAAAATGTGGACAAGCTTTTCATTACTGCCGCCGTCCTGTGGATGAAGCGAGCCCGGCCCGGCTTGTCCATAACTTGCTCATAGGTTTTCCTCAATCTCACTTTTGAGCAGATCAACTGTAATTTTATCTTCGCTGTTGCTTTCGATACTCTCCTCTATTTTTCTGAATGCATAAAGAACCGTTGTATGATCGCGGCCGCCAAATTCCTCGCCGATCTTCGGTAAAGAAAGTTCGGTCAGGTCGCGGGCCAGGTACATGGCTATCTGCCGGGCCAGGGCAATATCCTTGGTTCTTCTTTTACCGCAAAGATCGCCGGAGGTCAGATGAAAATGTTCGGCGGTGATCTGAATGATATTTTTAATAGAGATCTTTTTTTTGGTGGTAAATAGGATATTCTTCAAGGCTTCGTCGGTCAGCTCCAGATCAATTTCAGAATTTGAGAGCGATGCATAAGCCACGATCCTGATCAGGGCCCCTTCGAGTTCGCGGATATTGTTTTCCACATTTGAGGCGATGTACTGGATTACCTCATTGGAGATATCCAGATCCTCGGTCTGCGCTTTTTTTCGGAGAATGGCGATCCTGGTCTCCAGATCGGGGGGTTGAATATCGGTGATCAGGCCCCATTCAAAACGCGAACGAAGGCGGTCCTCCAGGGTGGGGATCTCTTTGGGAGGGCGATCGCTGGAAACAACGATCTGACGGTTAAGGTTATGTAAAGTATTGAAGGTATGAAAGAATTCTTCCTGGGTTGATTCCTTACCCGCCAGGAATTGAATATCATCGATGAGCAGGATCTCGATATTGCGATACCGGTTCCGGAATTCGGCAGTCTTGTTATCCCGGATCGCGTTGATAAAGTCATTGGTAAATTTCTCGGAGGAGCAGTACACAATATTTTTGTAGTGATGATTGTTCAGGATATGCTGGCCGATGGCATGCAAAAGATGTGTCTTTCCCAGGCCGACACCACCGTAGATGAAAAATGGATTGTATGCCTTGGAAGGTGTTTTTGCTACCGCCAGGGAGGCGGCATGGGAAAGGCGATTGCAGGCGCCGACAACAAAACTCTCAAAAGTGTAGCGAGGATTAAACAGCGCAGGCTGTTTTTCCCAGCGCGGGGCGGTAGCTGCAACAGGGGAGACCACCGTGGTCTCCCCGCCGTTATCCTGAAAATCGATAAAGTCGGAGGAGACAACAAACTGGAGATCGTAATCTTCGGAAGTGATCTCGTTCATCTTTTTCTTGATAATATCGTGATATTTTGTTTGCAGCCATTCGCGAGTAAAATCATTGGGCACAGCGACGACCAGACAGCGATCTTTCAGCGATAACGGCTGGGTTGAGGTGAACCAGGTTTCAAAACTTGGTTTGCTGATCTCTTTACCGATTTCAGCAAGGATCGCATACCAGAGTGTGGAAAGATTGCCGGGCAAAATAATACCTCCCTGCTGAATTTTGGGGGGGAACATCAAGTTATACACAATAAACTGCACCTATCAACAGGTAGTTGTGGATAACATGAAAGAGAGTTTATATTCAGGTAACAGTAAATAATATCTTAACAGATTTGTTCTTCTGCTGCAATCATCAGGTAGGGGCGCAAAGGTTGTTAAAACCGGTAAAAAGCCGGATTATCTTGACATTGTTAATTTTTTTGGGGTATACTTTTTTATATTCTAAC